>JAICSR010000016.1 GCA_025936795.1 Ktedonobacterales bacterium
GCGACCATCGCCGCGAAGTCCTGGCGTCCCTGCTCCCCAAGCTCGGCGGCCACGAGGTCTACCCACGCGGATTCGCCAACCTGCTCGCCAGCCCGTCGCCGCGTCACTACCTCCAACACAAGATCATCCAGCGAGCGCGCGCCGCCGGAGTGGGCCTGAATCTTGGCGTTGAGGTCAATCAAGTAGAACAGCCCGCGCCCATAGGGAACTCGTTGCGCGCGCGGGTCGCGCCAGAACCGCTCAACCGCTTCGTGATTGCTGAGTGTCTGCAACGGATTGGTGTAGTAGGAGCGCGCCCGATCATTGATCTGGTCGAGGAATGCCGCGTCGGAGGTGAACCCGGCTCTGTGGGCAAGGACGATGGAGTAGTATTCAGCGGTCCCCTCGCTATACCAGGCGGTCTCACCCTGGTCGCCATCCAGTCGGGGCCAGGTATGCGCCGTCTCATGCGCCAGCAGTGACGCAAGCTCCTCAGCCGTTTGCGTGTAGCCGTCACTGTAGCCGAACATGAACGAGCGTTGGACCGCCGTGCCGCCATTGCCGCGATAGGGATGCTTGCGCGCGAACACGCGGAATCCAGGCTCCGGCTCCTGGAAGAACTCGCACATCGTGACGTACAGCCGCTCGATCACTCTGCCCACCGCGACGGGATCGAAGTTTGGCGCGCTAAGCCAGTACATCGAGAACACGCTGGCGGGGCTATCGGGGTAGGCGCTGAGCGGGCCAGCCATGAAGTAGGTATACGCGAGGTCTTCCAGCGATTCGTTCACCTCGACTGGCCCCTCGCCCAGACTGCACACGCCGCGAGCGCCTGCTGGCGACTGGGACAGGTCCCACGCGATGCTGACGTCATAGCGTGTCGTCGTGTCTGGCAGCGCGAGAAACGTGATTCCCGCGCCATTCAGCCCACCCGCCTCCAGACGCAGGTCATACAGCGGTCCGTTGATCGTGGACGCATCCACCAGGCGAACGGGCGCAAAGTAGCTGACATGCAGGTCGCCCAGCGTGGCGCGTGGCGCCGTCCAGCGCCAATAGGTCCACGCCGAGGTCGGCGCTTCGTCCTCCTCGAGAAGCGCCAGCGCGCCTGCCTCATCGGCGCATGACATCCCTGCGGTCTCCACCTGCGCGCCGGGAACGCCGACGATCACCTTGGGCAGATGAAATAGCGTCTCGCCCGCCGCGATGTCGGGCGCTTCCAGCACATACGCGACCTGCATTCCCGCCTGCATGCCTTCGTTGAGGCGCGGCGTCAACGTGAGTTTCAATGTCGGCGAACCCATACTCATGCTCCCTCTCCGACGCGTGTGCCAGGACCTGTGACTGGCGGTGGCGGCGCGAAGGGCGCAATGCCAAGCTCACGGTAGATGTCCTGTGGAAAGTAGATATCGCCGTCCTTCATGACCATGCGGATACGGCGGATTGCGCTGATATCCCGTGTGGGATCGCCTTCGAGCAGCAGCAGATCGGCGCGCTTGCCGCGCTCGATACTGCCATGGCTGTGGCCGCGCCCCAGATGCGCGGCGCAGTCGAAGGTTGCGATGCGCAGCGCCTCGGCAGGCGACATGCCAGCCGCGACATACAGCTCCAGTTCGCGGTGCAGCGTGAAGCCCGTCCCATCATCCGTGCCGGGCCAGAGCGGGATGCCCGACTGACGCAGGAGCGCCATCGTCGCGAGGATGTTGGCGAACGCTTCCTCATACTGGCGCAACTCCGCGTCGCTCGTCGCCGGAACAAACGTGCGTTTGCGGTAGCGCTGATAGCCAATCGGCATGTGGTCGAGATAGGGCGCGTCGGCAGGTAGAACGCGCCCAGCCCGGCTGAGCATCAGCCGCTCAACGATGACCGCCGTCGTATCCAGGCCTACCCCATGTTCCTGCATCAACTCCAGAGTGTGGCGCACCTTCGGCGCGTCCAGGTCGAGGTCGCGGGCGCGCGCCATCGCCGTCAGGCGCAGGGGTGTCCGGGTGTCCTCGCCAGCGTCGAGCAGCCAGCCAAGCATCAACTGGTTGATATGGGTGATCTCGTCGTACCCGTCCTCCATCATGCGGTCGGGCGTGGTGAAGGCGGGAATATGGCCCGCCGCCCGCAGGCCGAGGCGATGCGCCTCAGTGGTCAGCGGCTTGACCCAGTCAGGGTTCATCGAGTTGTAGAGTTTGATCTGGAAGTAGCCACGATCAGCGTACCAGCGCACCGCGTCCAGCGCCGCAGCCAGCGTCTCCGGAATGACTCCCAGGCGCGCCGAGTAGGGGCTGCGACCCTCGATCAACCCTGAGGGGATGATCGTTGGGCCGGGCAATGCGCCCGTGTCGAGGCGCGGCATGAGGTCCAGCAGCTTCGGGTTGTCATTGCCCATGTCGCGCACGGTGGTGACGCCAGCGGCCAGGTAGAATGGGCCGGTCCAGGGCGAGTTGTGCGCGTGCATATCATGCAAGCCAGCCACCAGCGCGCCGCCCTGGCCGTCAATCTCGATGTGATCGTCGGGCGTCGCGACCTGCTCAATATTGGGGGTAATGCTGGTGATGCGCCCGCGAAAGACGACGACCGATACCGGCTCACCAAGCTGTAGCGCGCGTGGATCGAAGACGCGCACATTGCGGATGCGCAGCGGCAGGTCGAAGCGTTGTCTGATCCTGCGTTGCGCCTGTGCGAGGCGCTCATAGCTGAGTGTCGTGTCGAGCGCAATCAGCGCCGCAGCCTGATCGGCGTAGTCGTCGCGCACGGTGACATCGCGCAGCATGAGGTCGCCACCCAGGCGCGCCACAAAACGCCGCTGATCGTCCAGCAGCACGAACTCCGGCAACAGACCTGCGCCGGTGAGGATGTATGTATCCAGCGCCGTCGTCTCGGCGCCGCGTCGCAGGGACGCCTGGCGCAGAAACTCCACACGAATGCCGCCACTGGGCGCCGTGGCGAGCGCGCCTCCGGCGTTGAGCGCGGCGCGGGCATACAGACCGTAGGCGTACGGGCTGGCGTCGTTTGCGAGGTAGAGCTTGAGCGGCGTACCCGTCACGCTGCCCTGATCGGCCTGGCTCACCCAGCGCTGGGTGTCGCCGTCCGTCGCGAGCGCCTCATGCACGGCTCCGCCCATCAGCGATGTCCCGTCAATGCGCCACTCTACCGGCAGCCCGCGTTCGTTCAGCTGGATGTGTTCGTGGTGCTTTGCGCCGCGCCCGTTGTCATCCACCGCATACTCTATCGAGATCTCGGCGCCATCGAGCGCAGCCACCAGTCGGCCAACGACCTCGCCTCCGCTGATGATCTCGAAGCGTTCCATCGAACCTATCGAATCCATATGCGGCATATCTCCAGGCGCTCTGCGTTCGCACGCGCGCTCGTCCGCGATTCGCCTGCGCATCAGCGCGTGACGCGCAGGTCGTTGAGCGCAGTCAGCAACTGGTCAACTTCGCGGTCGGCGGTGTAGAAATTGGGCGAGATGCGCAGATAGCCGCCGCGTTCCGCGACGGCGACGCCCGCCGCCGCCAGTCGCGCAACCACATCCTGCGCCTCAGGTATGCCGCCCAGGCTGACAATCCCGCTGGAGCGTTCTAGCGCCGCGACCGGGTTGTACCCCATCCCGACGGTCTCATTGTAGACCCGACGAGCCAGTTGCGCGATGCGCGCGTGGATTGCTTCCAGGCCGATGCGCTGGCGCAACGTGGCAGCGGAAGCGAGCGCATAGACGCCCGGCAGATTGAGGTGGCCATAGGCCAGCGCGGGAGGCGGCGCCTGATTGCCGTAGCCTAGCAGCGTCGGCTGCATCTGGAGCATGCTGGCGCGCTTGCTGACGACGACGGCGACGCCAAAGCCAGCCAGCAGCCACTTGTAACCTGTCGCGATGTAGAAATCCACATGGTCGAGGGTGAGCGGAATCGCGCCCGCCGACTGCGCGCCATCAACGACGAGCGTGGCGCCTGCCTGCGCGCAGGCTCGCCCCAGGGTATCCAAATCCACGAGTGTTCCGGTGAAGGAGCTGATATGGGACACCACCACCACGCGGGTATGCGCGCCGATGGCCGTCAGCAGCGCGCCCAAACGGTCATCGCCCAGCAGCGGGTTCACCGCGACCAGACGCACGCCAGCGCCAGGATGCAGCCAGGGCAGCGTGACTGTGGGAAACTCACCAGTCAGCGCCAGAATCTCATCGCCTGGCTGCCAGCGAACCGCGCGCGCAATGGCGTTCATCGCCTCGCCAGTGCTGGCCATGAACGAAATCTCATCCTCGGCGACGCCAAACTCGCTGGCGAACGCGCGGCGCGCCTGCGCGACGACTGGCCGCCAGCGCGGCGAGCCGCTGGTTCCCTCACCGAGCGCCGCGTAGCATTCGGTGACGGCGGCGGCGACTTCCATGGGAACCAGTCCGATAGAAGCTGTGTTCAGATACGCGCTAGATGGCTTGCTGGGGAAGTGTTCCCGCACGAGGCGCGAAACTGCCGCGCGGGAAAGCGCCTGTGATCGCCTCACAATGCCTCGCTTTGGCTCACTATTTCAGCAGCCTGATGGTGATTACCTGGTTGATCGGGCAAGAGCACGACGGCTGGCGGCTGAAGCCGCGCCTATGGGCGACCTCCGGGCTGCTGCCGCTCCGCTCGCTGACCTCGCTTCTCGCTGCGCTCGCGCGTCAACGACCTGTGGGTTGCCGCGAAGCCTGCCTTCGCAGGCTGGGAACGACCGTCCGACTCCCAGGCCGTGCAGGCGGCCTTCGCGGCCCGCAGGCCCGTAGCTGCGGGTTTACCCGCCAGATGGTATTCGCTTCATCCTCGCTTGACGCGCTTCGCATTGTACCATCGGGCTGGCCAGCAATATCAAACGGGCCTGGACTGCGACGGCCAACACGCTGCTTGACGGTGTAGCGCTGGCTGTGCTATGGTGACAGGGCATCGGGGCGTAGCGCAGCCTGGTAGCGCACCACAATGGGGTTGTGGGGGTCGGAGGTTCAAATCCTCTCGCCCCGACCGCATGCGGCCTTCCACTCAACTGGAAGGCCGTATTTTTATGCGCTCTTCGCTGCCCGCCTGATGTTTGGCCCAGTATATGCTAGGACGCATACTAGAAATAGTGTGATGCGGCGCCAGTTCCCCTGAATGGCGCAGACAAGGGATGCAGCGACCATGCGGCTCACGACGATCAAGCAGATCATTCTCGACACGGAGACGCGGGCGCGCACGCTCGACAAGAGTGGTCGCCCAGAGGCGCTGGCGCCTGTCTATGAGACGACGCTTACGGCCCTGCGCCTGGCGCTCGGCGATGATGATCCGCAGCCAGCGTGGGAGCGTGTCGTCACGACCCTCACCGACACTCACCGCCGCCTGATCGTGGATGCGCTGGACGCACAGCCGCTCGACCAGATGCGCCGCCGCCTCGCGTGCGTCGCGGACATCCCAGAATTGACGGGCTTTGGCTCGCTCGAAGACATCTACGCGCTGATTGGCGCCGCCATCAATGTCGGCGCCCCGCGCTACAACAGCGGCGATGTGCGTGGCTGCGCCGCCCTCTACTGGGCGACCATCAACCTCATCACCGAGACGCCTGCGGTGCGAGGCTTCCCCGGCTACGCCAAGGCCGTCGCCCATCTCAAGCCGATGATTGACCTCGATGTCCCGGTTGGCCCCTTCACCCCCGCCGCCGTGGACGCCTTCGCCTGGGAGTTGCGCCACGCGCTCGACGCCGTCGCACGTATCGCTAGCTAGCCGCTCGCGCCGCTTAGCACGGGTTGCCCGGCGCCGAGGCGCCATTGAAGACGGGCTGCTCCTCCAGGGCGTTGAAGCCACGCTCACGCAGCAGCGCGATCAATTGCTCGCAGTGCGCGCGGTCGCGCGTCTCCAGCGTTAGCGAAACCTCCACGTCCTGAATCGGCGCGCGTGGCGCCGTGCGATGGTGAGCGACATCTAGCACGTTGACGTTCTGCTCGGCGATGATCGAGAGCAGCCGCAGCAACTCGCCGGGCCGGTCGGGCAGCAGCAGCCGCAGCACGAGGTAGCGCCCCTGAATGGCCAGCCCATGCGCGATGAAGCGACTGACGACATTCATATCAATGTTGCCGCCGCTCAGCACCACCGCCGTGCGCAGCCCCTGCACAGGAACCTTGCCCGCCAGCAGCGCCGCCACGCCCGCCGCGCCCGCGCCCTCCACGATCAACTTGCAGCGCTCCATCAGCAGCAGCATCGCGCGGATGATGTCGTCGTCGTCCACCGTGATGACATCATCCACCAGATCACGCACGATGGCGAACGTGTAGGGGCCGCAGGCCTTGGGCGAGATGCCATCCGCGATGGTATCCACCCGCTCCAGCTCTACGATGTGGCCCGCGTCGAGCGCCGCCCGCATCTTTGCGGCGCCGCTGGCCTCCACGCCATAGATGCGCACGTCTGGCTTGAGCGCTTTGATGACCGTGGCGATGCCAGAGATGAGTCCACCACCGCCGATGGACGTCACAATCGCCTCGACATCGGGCAGATCGCTGAGAATCTCCAGCGCCACCGTTCCCTGCCCGGCGATGATGTCCGGATCGTCGAAGGCGTGAATGTAGGTCGCGCCAATCTCCGCCTGAACCTCGCGCGCCCGCTGATAGGCGTCGCTGTAGCTCTCGCCCGCCAGGATTACTCGCGCGCCGTAGCCCTCTGTCGCGGTGATCTTGGCGAGCGGGGCGGTCGTCGGCATCACAATCGTGCAGGCGACGCCCAGCGCCGCCGCCGCAATCGCCACCCCCTGCGCGTGGTTGCCCGCTGACGCCGCGATGACGCCACGCGCGCGCTCCTCCGGGGTCAGCCGCGAGAGTTTATAAGTTGCGCCACGTACTTTATAGGAGCCAGCCCGCTGAAGGTTCTCCGTTTTCAGGTAGACGTGCGCGCCGGTCATCTCGCCCAGCGTGCGCGAGGGCAGCAGCGGCGTGTGATAGACATGCGGACGCACAACATCTTGCGCTCGCCATACGTCTTGAATAGTAGGCAGTCGCAACGTCGGTGTAACGGGCTGCGTCGAGGCGTCAGGCGCCGCGGCTGACGCGCTGGCGTCTGAGGTCGTCTCAGCGTCGCTGTCGGCGCGGCTGGGGGCGCCTTTCGCTGCGGCGCTGTGTGCGTTGCGAGCCATCGTGGTGTGGCGGGTATTGGTGTCAGATGCGGTCATGGACGGGTTCCTTTTGAGACTGCGCGCCGTTGCGCGAGAGGCGACTTAGCCCTGCGTTCATCTGTCATGCTAACACACTTGGCCGTACATCTGAAGGAGGCGGCGCCCGGTGGCCGACATCGAAGAAATGGTTGACGTAGCGACGGTCGCGAAGACGGATACGGTGGGCGATGGCATGGCGCCGATGTACGCTGATGCCGCGCCCGCGCCGCCCGGCGCCGCCAGTCTCGCCTCGCCCGTGGCCGCGCGATTGACGTTCTGGCAGCGCATCGGACGCGCCCTGGTTGCACTGCTCAGCGCGCTCTTCTGCGCTGTGCTGCTGGCTCCGTTGGCGCTGGCGCTGCTCACGGCGCTCGCGGCGCTGCTGGCCGATGGGCTGGCGGCGCTGGCCATCGCACGCCTCGTCGCGCAGGGCGCCCTTATCCAGGCGGGCGACGCGATGAACCTGCTGAGCGTCGCCAGTCGCGTTGGCTTCCTGGCCATCGGCTATCTCGGCCTGCTCTGTGCGCTGATGACGCTGCTGGCGGGGCTGCTGGGTCGCGGCCAGGGACGGCTGTTCATCATCCCCGGCGCGCTGCTGACCGCCTCAGCCCTCGTGCTGGTCGGCGCGAGCGTGGCGCTGTGCTGGCCGCTGCTGGCGCCCCTGCTGGCAATCCTGGCGCTGCTGGCGCCGCCGCGCGCTATCTTGCTGGCCGTCGCGCTCTACCTCATACTCGATACCGTCACGCTGGCGAGCCTGCTGGCCGACACCCGCGAAACTCGCCGCCGCTGGCTCCGTCTCCGCCGCACGCGCTAGCTGACGCGGCTGTGACTGCGAATGCGGGTAGATGAACGAGAAGACGACCGAACTTACCCGCATGGAAGACGCTGACGGATCGCGGGGATCATCCAGTCTGGGCGGTGGCGAAGGCCTCTCAGGCGCAGTATGTCGTCTCGGAGAATACGCGCGACTTCCCGCTGCGCCAGACCAATGGACACGCTCGCTATGAGGGCATCGAATACCTCTCTGGCGACGCTTTCCTACACCTCATTGCCGGAACCACCCTCGAATAGCGCTAGGCGCAGCGGCGCTATACCATCTTCCCCTACACTGCTGGCCGCCGTGTGGCGTTGGGCTGGCGCTTGCCGCTCGCTGGGTTGAGCGGCTGCGGGTGGCGGGCCGGGCGACCGAGCGGGCGAACGGTCGGCGGCTCGGCGCTGGCGATGGTCGGCTCATCGAGGCGCATGAAGGCCTCGGCGGGCGCGGCATGGAGCAGCGCATCGCGCGCCAACGATTCCGCCGTCTTGAGCGCGCTGACACTGCGTGTCGTCGCCCAGGCGTCTTCCAGCGCGCGAGCGCCGATGCGCAGCCAGCGCGAACGTGCGCTCACCCGCACCAGCGCCACGCCCTGCCGGAAGCCACAGAGCGTGTAGCGTCCCCAATCCTCCGGCGCGACTACCGTTGGCGCCAGCGAGACCAGCGCATCGGCGCGCGGATCGGCCCACAGGCGCGGGTCGTCGCAGACGCGCATGCCCGTGAAGAGCAGCGCCGTCGTGCGCGGATAGTCGGTCAGCGGGAAGCGCTGATAGAGTCGGTCGAGCGAGGCCTCGCGGATGGTCTGCGGCTGTGGGTAGGCGTGGTAGTCGGAGCGATGATTGGCGCGCAGGGCAGCCAGCGCATCGCCGAGCCGCCGAAACGCCCAGACGTAGCGCTCGCCGCCCGTCCGCTGCTCGCCCTGTGGGCCGCGCGCCACCTCACGCGCGATCTGCGCAACCAGCGCAGCGGAGGCGGCCTCGCCAGCAGCCGCCAGCGCCTCGGCGAACTCCTGCGCGGCAGCGGCGCTGACGCACAGGTCGTCAGGCGGCGTCTGCTCGTGGGCGAGGGTGTACCACCAGCACACCGACGGTGGCGTTGGCGCGTCACTCGCTTGCCGAAGCTCCCACATAGTCGCTGATCTCCCCCAGAGGCACGACTACCGTTGGCGTCGCCTCCTGCTGCTGGCGCCCGCTCCTGCCGCATTCCAGAGCATCGCGAACGACACTATGATGCAAAGATGAGGTGTGACCATCATGGGAGTTGTATGAGAGTCTTCTCATGCTGATTCGGAAGATGGCCTGCCGATAGCGCCCGCCTGCTTCGCCAGCCGCCAGTTGCGGCGTTAGATGATATGGCGTATGCTTTTGTGCGAGTGATACGCCCCGACATGGTTTCCTGGCTGGACTCCACGGCGCGGGCGGCGCGGCGCCTTCCTCAGAGTGCGCGTATCCGGCGTCCACACTCTCGATTGGTACTCCATCTCTTAACTCTCGACGAGGCGAATCATGCGGAGCGGCAAGTCATCGGTACGCACGGCGCGAGCGCCACGAGCGCGGACAGCCCCACCTCAGCGCGGATTTCAACGCTGGTTGACACAATTCGATTGGCCAGTGATCGTGCGGCGCATTGCGGTCCTCACGGCGGTGGTTTTGTTCCTCGTGCATGTCATGGGAACATTCGTCACCGATACTGGCTCTCAGGCGGGCTGTGGCAATTCGTGGCCGCTCTGCAAGGGGCAGTTTGTTCCCTCGGAGTTTGCCCACACGACGCTGATCGAGTTTAGCCACCGCATCGGTGTGCCACTCGTCACGATCCTGTTGTTGGCGCTGATTGTCGGCGTGCTGGCGCTCTGGCGCAACCGCCTGGAGATCAAGATTCTCGCGCCGCTGATGTTCATCTTCCTGTTCATGCAGGCGCTGCTCGGCGGCCTGGCGGTGATGTTTCCGACCTCGGCGGTGATCCTGGCCTTCCACTTCGGCGTCTCGTCGCTCTCGGTCGCCAGTGTCGTCGTCACGATGCTCTTCATCTTCGAGCTGGGCGGCTGGGATAAACTGCGCGACCGACACATATCAGGCGGTTTCCGCGCGCTGATCTGGGGCATCACGATCTACACCTATGTCGTGATCTACCTGGGCGCCTACGTGTTGCACACCAACTCGGCCCTCGCCTGCACCACCTGGCCGCTCTGCGCGCCGGGGCGCCTGCTGCCGTCGAATGTCGAGCCAGTGGTCGTGAACATGACCCATCGCATCGCAGCGTTCATCCTGACGCTGGCAGTGGTGGGGTTGTTTGCGTGGGCGCGTAGGCTGCGCAAGGCGCGCCCTGACCTCTACCTGGCGAGCGTCGCCGCGTTGATCCTGATTCTCGCGCAGGCGCTGGAGGGCGCCGTTGTGGTCTTCTCGCGTGCGGATGTCTGGGCGGAGGTCATGCACAGCGCCTTCATCGCGCTCTTCTTCAGCGTGATGGTCTATATGTGCCTGAAGTCGCTCTCTCGGCCCGCGTCAGCTCGCAACGCCGATGGCTCCACGCCCTTCACCAGCAAGAAAGCTATCCGTCCCAGCCGCACGGCGACCACAGCCGTCTCGCACTAAGCGCACGCCGCCCACCTGGCGCGCCTGAGCAATTGAGCGCGGCAGATCGGGCGGCAGAACGAGCGTGCGCAGTCAGCAGAAATGCCGCATCAGTGCGGCGTTGAGTGAATCAAGCGCAATTCCGTGAGAGATTTACACAAACAAGGGCGTATAGAGTTGTAAGCCAGAGTGCGACTGTTGAGTTTCTGCTCTGGCCGCGGCAGCGTCTCCAATGCCACCCACGACATCATTCTAGGGGGCCGATGGCGTGAGCGCGCCGCACGGGGATGTGGGAATGTTCGTTAGTACGGAGGTGCGGCGCTGATGCGTCATGAACGACTCCTGGGCGCGGTCACACGAGGCTCGGTGGCGGCGTTTTTCATTCTGAGCCTGAGTCTCGCAGCCTGCGGTGGCGGCGGCGCCAGCAGTGGCGGCGTAATCAAAATCGCCACAGACCTCCCGGTCTCTGGCACTGATGCGGCGCAGGGCCTGCCGACCCAGTACGGCGTTGACCTGGCAGTGAGCCAGGCGCAACTGGGCGGTGGCTATACTCTTCAGGTTGTCCATAAGAACGACGAAGGCGCTAGCGGCGCTGATCCGACCGTTGGCGCGTCGAACATCAGCGCGCTGCTGGCCGACCCGCAGGTGATGGCGGTCGTCGGACCGTTCAACAGCGGCGTCGCCAAAGCGGAGATTCCCGTCGCCACCAACGGCGGTCTGGTGCTGATGTCGCCGACCAACACGAACCCCGGTCTGACCAAAGAGCAGTACTCGCAGGCCAACGGCATCAACTTCTCCCAGTTGCACCCGGCTGGCTCGAAAGAGTACTACTTCCGCGTCTGCGCGACTGACGACGTGCAGGGCAAGGTTGACGCGCAGATCGCTCAAGGCGCGCCGATCAATGCGGCGACCGTCTACGTCGTAGATGACGACACTACCTATGGCAAGGGCCTGGCCGACTTCTTCGTCCAGAACTTCACTGGCAAGGTGCTGGGCCGTCAGTCCATCACTCCCGCGCAGGTCGGCAACCTGAACTCGCTGGCCACGACCATCGCGAATGCCAACCCTGATGTGGTCTTCTACGGTGGCGTCACCAGCCAGGGCGGCGGCGCGCTGAAGAAAGACCTCGTTGCGGCCAACTACAACAAGGCCATGGTCGGTGGCGACGGCATCGCCGACGATCCGGGCTGGCTGCAGACCGCTGGCTCTGCCGCTGTCAACACGTATGGCACAGTGGCTGCTCCTGATCCCTCTTCGCTGACGACCTCGGACGCGCAGAAGTTCAAGAGCGACTACACGACCTTCGTGCAGGGCAAGTCTGATAACGACCTGCTGCCCTACAGCGCTCAGGCCTATGCCGCTGCGACCATCGAAATTGCCGCTATCAAGAGCGTGATCGCGTCTGGCAAGCCAGTGACTCGTGTCGCTGTACGCGACGCCATCGCCAGTAGCTCGACCCCCACGATCATCGGCACGATCTCCTTCGACCAGGGCGGAGACAACTCCGGCCAGAAGGTGTTTAGCATCTACACCGTGGATTCCACGGGCAAGTGGGTGTTCGACAAGTCTGTGACCGCATAGGGAACGGATTTCTCCGCTCTCATGCGCACGGGCGCTACAAATCACAACCGCAGTTTGCGAGCGTCGCGGAGCAGGCTTCACAAAGAGGCCTGCTCCGTGCGTTAAATGTAGCCTATCTGCGGCGATTGAACATCTCCCTGTCCGAAGGAGTGACGCGCAATGCTCACGCTTGCTACCGTCATGATCCCCGCCTCTGCCTCACCCGTGGGCATCTTCTTCCAGCAGCTCGAGATTGGTATAACGCTGGGAGCGATGTATGCGCTGGTTGCGCTTGGCTACACACTGGTGTACGGCATCATCGAACTGATCAACTTTGCGCACGGTGACATCTTCATGTGGAGCACCGTGGTCACGCTGGCGGTAATTCAGGCGATGGGGATCACGGCGTCACCCGGCCCGGTGAAACTGATTGGGCTGCTCATTTTGCTGCTCGCCATTGGTATGCTCGTCTCGGCGACGCTCAACTACACCATCGAGCGATTCTTCTACAAACCGCTGCGCAAGGCGCCACGTCTGGCCCCGCTGATCGCCGCCATCGGCGCCTCGTTCATCCTCGAAACCATCGCCCAGCTCTGGCGCGGCAGCAGCTTCGTGGCGTTTCCTTCGATCTTCCCAAGCGTCGGCATCACCTTTGGCTCGGTGCGCGTCAATCTGCTGGACGTGGTGATCGTCATCGTCGCTGTCGTGCTGATGTATGGCCTCGAACGCTTCATCCGCCTCACCCGCATGGGCAAGGCGATGCGCGCGACCGCCCAGGACCCCGAAGCGGCAGCGTTGATGGGCGTCAACATCAATCGCACGATCAGCATGACCTTCATCATCGGCGGAGCGCTGGCAGGCGCCGCCGGTGTCCTCTATAACCTGTACATCGCGCAGGTCTGGTTCTTCACCGGCTTTCAACTTGGCCTGATCGCCTTCACCGCTGCCGTGCTTGGTGGCATCGGCAACATCTATGGCGCCGTCCTTGGAGGCTTTGTCATCGGCCTGATCGAGGCGCTCACCATCCAATATGTCCCTGGCGGCTTTGCCTGGGCCGACGCGGTGGTCTTCGCCATCCTCGTGCTGATTCTGGTCTTCAAGCCATCTGGCCTGCTCGGCCAGCAGATTCCGAACAAGGTGTAAGAGGAGGTCATCTTATGGCTACACAGACCCCTTCCAAAGCCGCCTCCTCCTGGACTGCCGGCATTCGCCGCGGGACCGATGGCATTCGGCGCTGGTTGAACGAGACGATGCTGGCGGGCCGCCCGCTGATCTGGTATGTGACTGGATGGCGCTTCGCCGTCATCGCGCTTGTGGTGGCGATTCTTTTGCCATTGGTGCCAACCTCGGCCTACTCGGACATCCAGAGCCTGCTCGTGGCGATGATCTCCGTGTTCGTCTACATCATGCTGGCGCTTGGCCTGAACATCGTCGTTGGCTACGCCGGACTGCTCGACCTGGGGTACGTCGCCTTCTTCGTCATCGGCTCCTACACGATGGCGGCAGGCACCTACGGCTCGATTAACGACTTTGCGGGCAAGCTGCACGACCTGCCCACGTTGCCATTCATCCTGCTGATCCCGATAGGCGCGTTCATCGCGGGCATCTTCGGCATTCTGCTTGGCGCGCCAACCTTGCGTCTGCGCGGCGACTATCTGGCCATCGTGACTCTGGGGTTCGGCGAGATCGTCCCGGTCGTCTTCGCCAACATCCCCATTTTCTTCGGTCAGACGGGCATCAGCGCGACTCAGCCTGCGCCGATCACCACGCCAGTGGGCATCATCTCGTTCACCGACCCATTCAACCATGCGCCGTTCTACTACCTGGCGCTGGCGGTCGCGGTGCTGGTGACACTGGGATGTTACGCGCTGCGTAGCTCCAGCATCGGTCGCGCATGGGTCGCCATCCGCGAGGATGAAACGGCAGCAGAGGCGTCCGGGGTGAACCTGACACGCACGAAGCTGCTGGCTTTCGCCCTGGGCGCCTTTGTTGGCGGCATCGGTGGCGTCATCAATACGGCTGCCTTCCCAAGCATCACCCCGCTCGGCTTCAGCTTCGCCATCTCGATCACCGTGCTCATCATGGTGGTGCTGGGCGGCATTGGCAGCATCCCTGGCGTCATCATCGGCGCACTGGTGCTGAGGCTCTTCGATGTCTTCCTGCTCCAGCGCATCAACGACCCGGTGCATCAGAGCTTCCTCGTGGCGCCTGTGAATGCGCCGCTGCATGTGCTGGCGAATGTTGACTTCAACACGCTCAAGCTGCTGATCTACGGCATCGTGCTGGTCGCTATGATTCTGCTACGACCGCAAGGGCTGATCCCCGACGCGCGCCGCCGCCGCGAGTTGAAAGGTGTGGGCGCTGCGCCTGAGGGTGTCTCGGCTGTGGGCGCCTTCGAGCAAGAGGAGGCGGGCATGAGCGCGGCGACTACTGCCGATGTGCTCGACCCATCGGAGTACACAGGCGCAGGCTCAGATGCGCAAGGGAGAGAGGGCTAGCTATGGCGCAAGAGCAGGCGACCGCGAATAGCCCGACGCACGATCAGGCGCCATCGCTGCTCCAGATCAATGGGCTTGTCCAGCGATTCGGCGGCCTGACGGCGGTGGACGGCGTAGACCTGGATATCCGAAAGGGCCAGATCTATAGCGTCATCGGGCCAAATGGCGCGGGCAAAACGACCGTCTTCAACGTGATTACGGGCATCTACAAGCCGAGCGCCGGCCAGATTCTCTTTGACGGCACGCAGGTGGCTGGGATGAAGCCCGACCAGATCGTGCGACGCGGCATCACACGCACCTTCCAGAATATCCGGCTCTTCAACAACATGACGGTGCTGGAGAATGTGCTGGTGGGGCAGCACACGCGGTTGCCCGGCGATGTCGTCTCGGCGCTCTTCCGCCTTCCCAACTACCGGCGGGCGGAGCGGCGGGCGGAGCAGCGCGCCATCGAGTTGCTGGGCTTCTTTGGGCAGGGGATGATCGAGCGCAAAGACGAGTATGCGGCGAATCTCTCCTATGCCGAACGTCGCCGCGTAGAGATCGCCCGCGCGCTGGGTTCGTCGCCGAAGCTGATGCTGCTCGACGAGCCGACCGCTGGGATGAACGACGCCGAGACCGCCGATGCAGTGCAGTACATTCAGCGATTGCGCCGGGAGTTCAATCTGACGATCCTGCTCATCGAGCACAAGCTCCAGGTGACGATGGGCATCTCCGACCGCATCGCCGTGCTCGACTACGGCAAGAAGATCGCGGAGGGCGTGCCTGCGGAGATTCAGCGCAACGAGCGCGTCATCGAGGCGTACCTGGGTCGCAAAGCGGCGGTGGAGTGAGCTATGCTGGAAATTCACGACGTTGACACATATTACGGCCCAAACCACGTTCTGCGCGACCTCAACATCGAGGTCAATCAGGGCGAAATCGTGACACTGCTCGGCGCCAACGCCGCAGGCAAGACGACGACCATGAAGACCATCTTCGGGATCGTCAAGCCCAGAAACGGCACACTCACTTTCAAGGGCGAGCGCATTGACACGATGGGAACGGACCAGATCATTGCGCACGGTCTGGCGCTCGTGCCGGAGGCGCGGCGAGTCTTCCCACGCATGACGGTGTTCGAGAACCTGGAGATGGGCGCGTTCCTCAACAATGATCGCTCCGTCATTGACCAGGACATCGAGCGGATGTATGCGTTGTTCCCACGGCTCAAAGAGCGCGCCAAACAGGTCGCTGGCACGCTCTCTGGCGGCGAACAGCAGATGCTGGCGATGGGGCGTGCGCTGATGGCGCGCCCGCAGCTCCTCTGCATGGATGAGCCTTCGATGGGTCTCTCGCCGATCCTCGTGCAGACGGTCTTCGATACCATCCAGGAGATTCGCAAGCAGGGCGTGACGGTGTTTCTCGTGGAGCAGAACGCCTTCATGGCGCTGAATATCGCCGACCGGGGCTACGTCTTGCAGCAAGGGCAGATCGTGCTGACCGACACGGCGAAGAATCTGCTCGACAACGACCTCGTGCGCCGCGCCTACCTCGGCGGCTAGCTCAGGTTTCGCCATAGGTTTTGACAGAGGTTTTGCTCTCAGCAGCCCACACTCACGCGCAGGAGTGCGGGCTGCTGACGTGTCTTTACAGGTTAAATGTGGTATGAAAAGCCTGCCTGATGAGCGCGCTGAGGCCGCTTGTTGGGCTTTATGGCGACAATCGTTGACGCTGCGCCCACACTGGGTTTATGCTTTACTCGTCAGTCGCCGAGCGATACGCCACTTTTGCGCGCATTTTTGTCACTTCGCGGCGCTAGCGGATAGCCAGCGATCATCAGCGAGAGAAGGAGCGCGACGTGCCACAACCCACCCCACAGGCGACACTCGCGCCCGGTACCGTGCTAGAGCGTCGGTATCGCATTGAGCGAGTGATTGGGAGCGGCGGCTACGCGAGCGTCTACAAGGCGATTGACACAACCTATAATGTTGAGCGCGCGATCAAAGAAGTGACTGACCCCGAAAAGGGCGCGCGCGAGCAGTTTCGGCTGGAAGCCGACCTCCTCATCAATCACGTTCACCCCAATATTCCGCGCGGCTATAATGTCTTTGTCGTGAACAATCGCATCTACTTTGTGATGGATTTCGTCAGCGGCAAAGACCTGGAAGAGCTGCTGAACGAGAGCCTGACCAAGCAGCATCGCCCATTAGATGAGGGGCGCGTGTTGCGCTGGGCGATTGCCATCTGCGGCGCGCTCAGCGAATTGCATCGCCTGTCGAAGCCCATCATTCACCGCGACATCAAGCCGGCCAACATCAAAATTACCCCTGATGACCGCCCGGTGCTGATTGATTTCGGGCTGGCCAAGCTCCAGCAGCAGCAAGGCATCTCGCAGACGCAGGTAGCGGCGCAGGGTGTCTCGCCGGGCTTCGCGCCGCCTGAGCAATATATGGCTAAGGGGCGCACCGACGCCCGCACCGATGTCTATGGCCTTGGCGCAACGCTCTATGCCTGCCTGACGGGCCGCGACCCAGCGGAGGCTCCCGCGCGCTTACTGGCGCAGACGGGGGTGACGCATGGCTCCTCACTGGACAACCCACGCACGCTGAATCACACGATCTCGCCGCGCACCGAGGCGGTCATCCTCAAGGCGCTCGAACTCTCACCGTCCAAGCGCCAACAGAGCGCAGCGGAACTTGAGCAGGAGTTGCGCGACGCGCTCGACCAGCTCACTGCGGCGAGCGCGGCTGGCGCAACGCTGGTGATGCCACCACCCGCGCCACAGGTTGACCAGCAAAGCGCACGGCGCGCCGCAGCGCAGGCGCCACGCCAGCCATTCGTCGCGGCGACAGTGACGCCGAGCAAACAAGCCGCTGGGCAGCGCGGCAAGCAACCCGCGCCTGCCGCCGCTGTAGACCAGCGCACAGGCCGTCAGCCCGCTGCGCCGATGGCTCCAGTGACGCCGCCCATGACTCCAGTCGCTCCACTCGCCTCGGCGGCCTCGGTCGTAGCGGGTGGAGCCGCCGCGTTGAAGCGCCCAACGCCTGCCGCCGCTGCAACGGATACAGCGCAGCATCGTACGCTCAAAGACGCGCTGCCTGGCGTGCTGAACCGCAGCAGCGGCAAGCATCCCGTTCCGCCCATGACGGCGCCGCAACCAGCGGTGGGGCAGGCGAATGGGCATGCTGCACAGCCACTCGTCGCGTCGAGCGGCGCGCAGCATCCGGTGCTGCAATATAAGGGGGCTAATGAGCGCGGGATGACGGCGGCCAGTCCAGCGCTTGCGGGCGCAGCGGCAGGGGTGGCCGTGGCCGAAAAGGATCAGAAATCGGGCAAACATCCGCGCGTCTCGGCGAAGGTGGCCGCCGTCCCTGCTGCGCCGCCCAAGGTGGACAGGCGCTCATGGATTCACCTGGGAACAACGCCCATCTCCAGCTTTGGCAAGTGGATGCTGGCGATCTCGGCGATTGAAACCCTCTGGGGCGCAGTCGCGCTCTCGCTGGGGATCATCAGCATTGTCAATTCCGGCCTGCCCACAGCGCTGTTGACGAAGCTGGGGCTAGGCTGGCTGGCAGCCGTCGCCATCCTCTCGCTGCTGGGTGGGCAGGCGCTCAGTCGGCCCATCTATCGGCGTGGCAGGCTCGGCGCCGTGCGGCGCGGCATGCAGGGAACTGGCCTCTTCTTCTTCAGCGTGCTGGTCCATCTGGTGGCGCTGTGGGGCGCGACGATCTTCATCTCCACCCCTGGCAATGGGACGTTGGCTGTCATCGCCTACATCATCTTCGGTCTGAATGTGCTGGTGGCAGGCGCGCTCTCGGTCTACAACATCCTCGACTAAGCGCAGGCGCGGCCCCCTCCCCAACCCCTCCCCCGCTGTGCGGGAGAGGGGCTTTCTGGTTCCCCTCGCCCTGTGGGAGCGGGGCTGGGGGTGAGGTTTGGCGCCACGCCAACGACCATACTTCGACATACTCACCGTTGCGCCATGATACGAACATGATGTCTTTTTGGGCTGGTCGCCAACAGAATCGTGCAGAGACAAAGCGAGGACGCGCCCGATTGGACGCGCCCTCTCAGTTGTGTCTGTGAAGCGTGGTTGGCCTAGTACTCCGGCATCTGCGGAGCGGCAGGCTTCTCCTTCTCGGGCAGGTCGGTGATGAGCGCCTCAGTCGAGAGGATCATCGCCGCGATGCTGGCCGCGTTCTCCAGGGCCGAGCGCGTGACCTTGGCCGGGTCAATGACGCCCGCCTCGATCATGTTCTCGGTCTTGCTGGTCAGCACGTTGTAGCCGATGCGCATGTCCTTCTCAGCGGCCTGCGCCTGGCGCACCTTCTGCACGACCACCGCGCCGTCCTCGCCTGCATTCGCGGCGATCTGGCGTAGCGGCTCCTCCAGCGCGCGGCGCAGGATCTGCACACCCGTCATGGCGTCGCCCTCAAGCTGCACCTTGTCGAGCGCATCCACCGCGTTGAGCAGGGCCACACCGCCGCCAGGCACGTAGCCCTCTTCGACGGCAGCGCGGGTCGCAGAGAGCGCATCCTCGACGCGCGTCTTGCGGAACTTCAGCTCCACCTCGGTGCCAGCCCCAACCTTGATCAGACCCACGCCACCAGCCAGCTTGGCGAGGCGCTCTTGCAGCTTCTCGCGGTCGTAGTCGCTGGTCGTGTTGTCAATCTCGGCCTTGATCTGCTTGATGCGCGCCTGAATCGCAGGCTGCTCGCCCTTGCCCTCGACGATGGTCGTCTCGTCCTTGGTCGAGATGACACGGCGCGCCTGACCCAGGTCCTGCAGCGTCGCGTTCTCGAGGCGGCGGCCCGTCTCTTCGCTGATGACCTGGCCACCCGTCAGAATGGCGATGTCTTGCAGCATGGCCTTGCGGCGGTCGCCGAAACCAGGCGCCTTGACGGCCAGCACGTTGAGGATGCCGCGCAGCTTGTTGACCACCAGCGTCGCCAGCGCCTCGCCGTCCACGTCCTCGGCGATGATGACGATGTTGCGGTTGCCGATCTGCGTCAGCTTCTCCAGCACCGGCAGAATGTCGGCGACAGCGCTGATCTTCTTGTCGGTGATGAGCAGATAGGCATCGTCAACGACGGCCTCCATGCGCTCGGAGTTCGTGACGAAGTAGGCCGAGCTGTAGCCCTTGTCGAGTTGCATGCCCTCCACAAACTCCGTCTCGAAGTTGATGCCGCGGCTCTCCTCGACGGTGATGACACCATCGCGGCCCACACGCTCCATCACATCGGCGATCAGCTCGCCAATCTGCGGGTCGGCGGCGGAGACGGTGGCGATCTGCGCGATCTCCTTGCGGCCCTCGACCGGAGTGGCCTCGCTCTTGATGTACTCGACAATCGCGGCGACGCCCTTCTCGATGCCCTGCCGAAGCTGCATCGGGTTCGCGCCAGCGGCCAGGTTCTTCAGGCCCTCGGTGACGATGGCCTGCGCCAGCACCGTCGCGGTGGTCGTGCCGTCGCCGGCGACATCATTCGTGCGGGTCGCAGCCTCTTTGAGGAGCTGCGCGCCCATGTTCTCGAAGGGGTCTTCGAGCACGATTTCCTTGGCGACCGTCACGCCGTCATGCGTGACTGAGGGCGAGCCGAACTTCTTGTCAATCGCGACGTTGCGGCCTTTGGGGCCGAGGGTGGTCTTGACGGCGGCGGCGATGATGTCAATGCCCTTCTTGAGCGACCGACGCGCCGCCTCGTCGAAGACGAGTTGCTTGGCCATGTGTCTGTACTCTCCTGTAGATGTGGGTGCATGCGTGCAATCGTCCGCTCACCGAGCGTCTCTCGGCTGCGTGAGCTGGACAACAGAGCGGAAACGGTGGAAATGCGGGGCTACTTCTCGGACGAGTCAATCACCGCAAGGATGTCGGACTCGCGCAGCACGAGCAGTTCATCGCCATCCAGCTTGAACTCGGTGCCGCCGTACTTGGCGAAGAGGACGCGGTCGCCGACCTTGACTTCCATCTCGGCGCGCTTGCCGCTATCCAGCAGCTTGCCCACGCCCACCGCGACCACTTCGCCCTCCTGGGGCTTTTCCTTCGCGGTATCGGGGATGATGAGGCCAGACTTGGTCATCTCTTCCTTCTGCAGGGGCTTGACGACCACACGATCAGCGATGGGTTGGAGCTTCGCAGCCACGGTTTTCTCCTCCTGTAGCGCTACGCTAGCAGTGGCTCGGACCTGCCGGGGTTTTGCCATTCGTTAGTTTTCTCTCGACACGCGCCGACGGATCCCCACCTGTAGCCCTGCACACGCAGGCGCTGGTGAGCGGCATCGGCGTACCGCAGTGAGTATCGCCTACCAGGCGTTAGAGGTGTGTAGACAGGACGTTAGATGTTCGTAGGAGGTGTGTAAGAGGAGTGTTAGCGGAGCCAGACGCGAGCGCTCGCGTTGCGCTCGCGGCGCTGGGGCGCTATACTCGACTTCGCGCCTGGTCAAACACGGTCGCACGCAGTTGGTCGCCAGGAGGGCCACGCGCGCAACCGTCATCGTCATCAGCAGACCGCGCAGGGAGTGTCCGCGAGATGTACAGCGCCTACCTCGATCTCAATCCCGCGCGCGCGTTGAGCGTGCGAACGCTGGGCAGCGCCTCGCGCCGCATCTACTTCAGCCCGGTCGCGCCGCTGCGTGTGCGCCACATGCCACCGCCCCCGCTGCCCGATGGGCGCTGGGTGCGCGTGCGCAACATCCTCGCCGGTCTCGCGCTCGATGAAGTGGAGCGCACCATCACCTCGATGGCGTCTGGGCTGGCCCCGACAGCCGCGCCACAACCGCGCCGCATCTACCTGGGGCGCGAGGTGGTCGGCGAGATCATGGAGGTTGGCCCAGAGGCGCGCTTCCTGCGGGTGGGCGACCGCGTGGTCTACCAGAGCGGCCCGTGCTGCGCGACACGCGAGATCGAGCCGCCGTGCCGCCACTGCGCGATGGGTGTCTATGCGCTCTGCGAGAATCGCTATCTACCTGGCCCAGAGCAGGTCGGCGGTGGCTGGGGCGATGAGATGGTTGTCCACGAGCGCCAGCTCTTCCTCGTGCCAGACGGCATGCAGGCCGAACAGGCCGCGCTGCTGGAGCCAACGGCGGCGGCGCTGCATGCTGCGCTGCGCCATCCGCTGCGTGTGGACGACCAGGCGCTCATCCTGGGGGCCGAGACGCATGGCCTGCTCATCACCCAGGCGCTGCGGGTGCTGGCGCCCATGCTCAACATCACCGTCGCGCCAGAGCAGAGCTATCAGGTCGAGGTGGCGACGCGCATGGGCGCCACGCGCATCCTCTATCCTGAGGACGGCGTTGCGGCGGTCGCGCGCATGACCGGCGCGAAGCTCTATCGTGGCCAGATTGGCGCAGAACTGCTGGTCGGCGGCTTTGATGTAGTCTACGACACGCTCGGCACGGAGCGCTCGCTGCGGCAGGCGCTCTCCTGGGCGCGCGAGGGCGGCGTGGTCGTGCTGGCGGCGCGCTCGCTCCAGTGGATGCGCATGGACCTGAGCGCCATCTGGAACCGCGAGGTCGCGCTGGTCGGCGCCTACACGCACGGCGCGGAGAGCTGGCCCGGCGGCGACGACAATTTCTCGATTGGCGGCTCGACGGGCGGACGTGTCTCAACCTTCGCGCTGGCCACCGAGATGCTGCGTGAGGAGCGGCTGACGCCTGAACGGCTCGTCACTCACCGCTTCCCATTGCGCGAGATCAAGACCGCCATCACCACGGTGCGCGACCGCGCAGAGCATCGCGCCATCAAAACGCTGCTCGACATCCAGGACATCCCCGGCTTCGATCTGCTCGACGAGTCGGAGGAGCCAACGACGGGGCCAGAACCGCGCGGCGGCTAGGGCCGCTCAGGCTTGAGGCGCAAGTCTGGGGTTTA
>JAICSR010000551.1 GCA_025936795.1 Ktedonobacterales bacterium
GGCCGGGCTGTGGCTGCGCATGGGAACGATCTGGCCGATCATCGGCCTGCATGCGCTATGGGACTTCACGCTCAACATCGGGCATCTGCCCACGATGCTCTACCCGGTCGTGCATCTCGCGCTGCTAGGCTACGGCATCTACCTGTTGCGTAGCGGCGTGCGCAAAGGCGAGGCTTTGGCCCTGCAAGAGCAGCCACCTACCGTCGCCGCTCCGACTGCGTCATAGCGCAGTGTGCGAATCGGGCGCCACGCACACTCAGCGTCGGCTCAGCGTCGGCTCAGACTTGCCTGCTATCATTCCCTCAGAGGGCGATGAGCAGGCGCGTGAAGCCTGCCGTCGGCACAGAGGGGAGTGAGCTATCATGGCTGGTATGTCTCGTATTGGAGCGTTCCTCGGCCTGGTGGGCGGCGCGCTGGCGGTGGTGTGCGTCGTCAGCGGATTCATGGACATCGGCGCGGACCCGCTCTACCAATCGCGCGCAGGCTTCGGGGTCGCGGCGCTGGCGCTCGGCCTCATCGCAGGAATCAGCGGCTTCTTGCCACGGCTGCATCCAGCGGCGGCAAGCGCGCTGATGTTTATCGCCGGGACGCTTGGCTTTCTGGCGACGCTGCCCTGGTATATCAACACGTTCTACGTCGCGGCGCTGCCACTCTGGATCGTCGGAGCAGCGTTCATGTTGTTCGGCGCGTTCTCGCCACGACGCGCATAGTCCACATGCAGTGAAGGAGCCGCTGAGAGGATGAGGCAAGGACGCCTCACGGCAAGCGAGGAGGTTGGCGCTGCTCCGGGAGGGATTCGTGATGATGCGCTCGCATCGTAGCCGCATACTGGTGGGCGCGGGCGCCGCCGTGGGTCTGGTTGCGCTGGGCCTCGTCGTTGGCTGGCGCTGGCAGGCGGACTGGCGACAACTCTGGAGCGGCGTACTGAGCGTCTTCGCCTCGCCCGAAGCCTTTCGCGTGTGGGTGGCAGGCTTCGGCGCATGGGCGCCCGCGATCTTTTTCCTGGTGGTGGCGGCGCAGGTGATCGTCGCGCCGATCCCCGGCAGCATCTTTCCGCCGGTTGGCGCGGTGGCCTTCGGGCCGTGGGCTGGGCTGGCGCTCTTGATGGGCGGCATGCTGCTTGGCTCGGCCTGCGTCTTCGCGCTGACACGTCGCTGGGGACGACCGCTGGCGGTACGTCTGGTGGGCGAGACAACATTCGACCGCTACGCGCGCATCGTCAGCGCCAACGGCGGGCTGTGGCTCTTCCTGATCTACCTGCTGCCGCTGTTGCCTGATGATGCGGTCAGCGCGGTCGCGGGCCTCTCGCGCATCTCGTTTCGCCGCTTCCTGCTGCTGAGCGCGCTCGGACGGCTGCCTGGCTCTGCGCTCGCCGTCTTTGCCTCCGCGCACCTGCTAGCGGCGCCACTTTGGGTCTGGCTCGTCGCCGCGCTCGCCATCGCCGTGGGCATGGCGCTGGCGCTGCGCTACCACGACGCGCTGGAGGCGTGGCTGCTGCGCCGCGCCTCGCAGCCCACCTAGCGCCGCCGCTCTGAGGCGGCGCGCCAGACCTCACCCCAGCCCCGCTCCCCCTGGGCGAGGGGAGCAAGAGATCCGTATCTCTTCGCCTCGGTGAGGTCGCGCCACATGCCATGCGCCGACAACCTGATCGGCTGCCGCGCTCATCGCTCATCCTTCAGCAGCAGCAGCACTGCTCGCCGCCCTCCAGTGACGGCGGATGGCAGCGTGCCGACCTCGCTCAGGCGCCCCTCACGCAGCAGATCGGCGACGATGCTGCCGACCGTCGTGCGCGAGAGGCCAACCAGGCGCGCAAGCGCGATGCGCGAGAGTGGTCCCTCACGCTCCAGTGTCGCCAGGATGCACGCGCGATTCGCGGCGCGGATGTCGGCCAGGCCAACGCCACGTTGCGCGGACGATGCGGCCGGCTCGCTCTGAGCGGCTCCATCGCCGCTCGATTTCGCGCGCATAGCCCGCCTCCCTCATCACGTCAGGCGAAAACCTGTTGCAGGATCGAAGATGTGAACGCGATTGGCGTCAACCGCCAGCGTAATGGCGTCGCCCGGCGCGAAGCGGCTCTCGGCGCCGACTCGCGCCACCACACGCGGCGCAACC
>JAICSR010000129.1 GCA_025936795.1 Ktedonobacterales bacterium
CCAGAGGTCATCTGAGCCGACCGTCACGACCTGCCAGCTCCGTGCAGAGCCATCTGGCGCGACGAGCCGCCCCGCCGAGGGTCCGCGCGCATCCACGCCACGCTGGCGCATCGCCTGCGCCTCCGCTGCGATGTCGTCCGACTGGAGGGCATAGCCAACCCAACCACCGCCGCGCGCGATCCGGTCGCGCAGTGTAGGCGAAGCCTTGGCGGCGTCGGCGATGGTGAGCAGTTCGATATAGCCCTCACCCAGCAGGATGATGCGGTTGTGTGTGCCGAGATGCGGATGTGTCCCTCCGCCGACCACCGAGAAGCCCAGCCGCGTGAACGTCTCTTCGAGCAGCGTGAGATCGGGCGCGGCGATGATGACGTGATCAATGCGCATGGACTGCGTTCCTCCTCCTCGAATGCAGACGTGGGCAGGCTGGCGTGCGCCGCGCGCTTTCGCTATCATCTCTTGTTGGAGTTAGCAAATCATATAAGAGAACGTGAGCGCAGCATGTCACTTGCTTCCAGAGCGTCCACTGCACGCCAACAACGGCCTCGCCTGACCTCGCTGGGGCTATGGAGCCTCTCAGCGGGTATCACTGGATTCTACCTCGTGGCGCTGGCGCGCAGCATCGCCGACGCGCATAGCGCGGCTCCGCTGGAGCCGCTGCCTGTGGAGAATCCGGCTCCAGCGACGGCTTCCAGGATTACTGCGGCGCCGCTGGTGAGTGTGATCGTCCCGGCGCGCGATGAGGAGCGCAACATCCGCCGCTGCATCGAGTCGCTCTTGGCGCAAGATTACCCGAATTTCGAGGTGATCGTGGTGGACGATGGCTCGACCGACGCCACGCCCGCGTTGTTGGAGCAGTTGCGCCAGACGCCCGCCGGACGCGAACGGCTGCGGGTCGTGCGCGTGGACGAGTTACCGTCAGGCTGGGCAGGCAAGCCACATGCGCTGCACACGGGCGCGCAGGTGGCTGTGGGCGAATGGCTGCTCTTCACCGACGCCGATACCTCTCACTCGCCCAGCGCGCTGCGGTCGGCGGTGACGCGCGCCGAGTGCGAGGGCGCCGATCTCTTCACCATCGGCACGACGCAGGAGCTACCCGACTTCTGGAATCGCGTGATGATGCCGATTGCCGTCATGGGCATCTCCTTCATGTATCCGCCTGTGCTGGTCAACAACGCGCATAGCCGCGTCGCCATCGCCAATGGCCAGTTTCTGCTGATCCGGCGCGCAGTCTATCAACGGTTGGGCGGCTACGATACTGATGAGTTGCGCGCGACCGTAGTGGATGATCTGGCTCTGGCGCGCGTCGTGAAGCGCTCCGGCGCTCGCCTGCTCTTTGTGGATGGGCGCGGGCTGGTGACGACGCGCATGTATCAGTCGCTGGGCGAGCACTGGAATGGCTGGGGCAAGAACGCCGTGCTGGGCGCTCGTGGGGGCGCGCTGTCCTTCGCGCTGCTGGCGCCGGGTCTGCCGCTGATCACGGTGGCGCCGTTTGCGTTGCTGGCGCGCGGGCTGCTGCGGCGCGACTGGCGCGTGGCGCTGGCGGGCGCTGCGCCGGTCGCGGCGACGCTGGCGTATCGCGCCTACCTCGACCGCATGCTGGGAATCCCAGTGCGCTACGGCCTGACACATCCGCTGGGCGGGGTGGTCTTCACGGGCATCCTGGCGCGGGCGCTCTGGCGCAAGCTGCGCGGCACGACGGTTCCCTGGCGCGGCCGCAGCTATGCAGCGTGATGGCTGCGCGAACCCTCACCCCCGGCACGTCTCCCGGTGGGCGAGGGGAACCGGTGTGCGCCGGGTTTACTGGCCACTCGCGGCTTTTTTCGCGTCCTGGTTGGTCTCGCCATGCAGCGCGCGCGCGATGATGGTGGCGAGCAACGCGCCGAGCAGCGGGCCAAGCAGATAAATCCACAGGTTGCTCAGGTTTCCGCTGATGAGGGCGGGGCCGAGCGAGCGTGCGGGATTCATCGAGGCGCCGCTGATAGGGCTGGCGAAGAGGCCATCGAGCGCGATCGTTGCGCCGACGGCCAGCGCGGCGTTGTGGCCGACCAAGCGCGTGTCGTGCGCCGTACCGAGGATGACCGTGACGAGCAGGCACGTCAGAATAATCTCAAGAATGAGAGCCGCGAAAGGGCCAGCGTGGGGATTGGGCAGCGTCGCGCCGAGATGACCGACATTGCCAAAGAGCAGGCGCAGCAGGGTTGCGGCGGCAATTGCGCCGACGAACTGGCTGAGCATATACCCTGGCACACGCTTCCAGGGGAAGTCGTCGCGGATGGCGAAGGCGAGTGTGACGACGGGGTTGACGTGCGCGCCAGAGACATCGCCCAGAGTATAGATCAGCGACATGACCAGCAGGCCCGGCGCGACGACGGCGGCAGGCTGGCTGATCTGCTGGCCAGTCACGGCGCCGAAGACTGCTGGCCCGGCGGAGACCAGGGTGAGCAGGAACGTGCCAATCAACTCGGCAAACAGCCTGCGCCACTCCATCGCGGGATTGTGCGGGTCGGTGCTGAAGTTTGGCGTCGGCGATCGGTGTTCATCCTGCTGATTCGTCGGTTTCGCCGATTTCGTGTGTGGTGTTGCGCTGCTCATGGGCGATTCTCATGTTTTCCGATGACCTCCGCACGGTCTGTGTCGCTCGCCGTGCAGGTCTGCGGATAGCACGGGGCATGCATGAAGCGTGCCAGCGTCTCCGCACGCGGCGCCGACATGCGATGAGATGCTACGCGCTCACTTCATCAGGCTCAAGCATCGAGAGATCGAGCGGCAGTGGCAGCGGCTGTGTCGTGACGGCGCCCGCGCGCGCCTGGGTGATGAGGAATGGACGCGCCAGCAGCGGGAAGAGCGTCGCAGAGACGATGCTGGCGCCGAGCGCCGCCGAAGCGGTAGCGTTGTTGAGGGCGCCCAGGCGCACGCCGACCTGCGCGATGGCGACCATCAGCGAGAGCGGCGCCGAGAGCATCAGCGCGGCTGGCACGAGCTGGCGCCAGCGGATGCCCGCCAGGCGTAGTAGTGGCATCGCCGCGAGCCGCACGCCAAACAGGCCTACCGTCAGGGCAATCAGCAGGGCGAGCGCGGCTGGCGAGAGCAGGTCCATGAAGCGCACCTGTGTCCCGACGGTGATGAAGAAGATTGGCAGAAAGAATCCCTGTCCCATTGTGGTCAGTTTCTCGGTCACGAGGTTGCGGCCCCGGAACGCGAAACTACAGATGGCTCCCGCAATGAACGTCGCGAGGATCGCCTCGACCCGCAGAATCAGCGCGGCGGCGGCGAAACAGAGCATCAGCGCCAGCGCGGCCCGCACGCCAAGTTCGGAGGTATCGCGCAGGGCAAAGATGCGGCGCAGAATGCGTGAGCGCGTGTCGGCGACGGCCATCAGTCCACGCAGGCCGATGTAGCCCAGGATCAGCAGCGCTAGCAGCTTGGTGGCGGCCACAGCTAGCGACCAGTCGAGGCCGTAGCGATAGATCAGATCGTAGGCAGTGACGCCGACGATTGAGATGAACTCGCCCAGCCCGCCGACGATCAGCAGCCGCTGGCCGAGCGGGTGATGCAGCAAGCCAACCTCATGCAAGATCGCCATCAGCAGCGTGACTGAGAGCGCGCCGACCAGCAGCGCATAGATGACGGGCAGATGCAGCAGCAGCGCCAGCGCCAACGCGCCCGCCTGGATACCCAGCGCAGCCAGCGCCGCGGTCAGGAGTGAGCGCGGCCCCTCGTGCCGCAACAGGTCGAAGTCAATCTCCATCCCAGCGAGAAAGAGCAGCAGCAGGAAGCCAAATTCGCTGAGGGTGCCGATGAATGCGCCATTGAAGCGCAGGCCGGGCAGCATGTTGGCGACGACCATGCCGTAGATCATCTCGCACGGCGCGCTGAACCAGCCGATGCGCTCAGCCAGGAGCGGCATGAGGAACGCGCCCAGGGTGAGCGCCAGCAGCGCCAGCGCGTCGTTTTGGCTCATCGGCGAATGTCCTCAACTCTTCCGGTCTGTGCGCCATGCGACCCACGTTTTGTTGCCGGGAGCATACTGGGCAATTCTAAGATGAGCCTGAGAAGAAGATGAGCTTAGGCTGGCGCGGCGCCCGGCGCGTCATCTGGCGGGGCGGCGCGCGATGAATAAGCCGACGCTTTTGGTGATGTCAGGTACCGCATAGGCTCAAGCCGTAGCGGCTTGCAGCTCTCCCTTTCGACCCACCTGACGCAGGGGAGTCCGCGTATGGCCGCCTGACACAACTGGCGGGTTTTCCCCCGTCCGGCCCGGCAGAGCGGGGCCGAAACCTCCTCTGCCGCGTGTGCTGGAAGGGCGATCCCTTACCAGCGCGGGTGCTGTTTTGAACCGTTGGCCCCGATGAATCGGGGCGCCTGAGCACACAGGCAGTCTACCACTGGGGAGACAGAGAGGAGACAGAGAGGAGACAGAGAGGAGACAGAGAGGAGACAGAATGGACAATCAACCAGGACGCTCCGCCTGCGGGCGGCGCATTCCTCCGCCTGGGCGACAAGCCCAGCGGCATCCTGCGCCGTTTTCTGGTGAAATCTACGTCGGCGTCTTGAAACGACGTGTGTCGACTGACGTCATCAGAGACGTGATGTATTGGGAAATTGCCATCAGGGGACTCGGAAGTTGGTTAGAAGAAGATTCAGGCGGTCGTCCAACAGATCGTTGGTGGGCGTACGAATTCCACCCGTTGAGAGAGACGGGCGGTAAATGGTTGGGGGAGACACAACCATGACACCTGACGGCGACGACGTGACGGACGACGACCGCGTTTCTATTCGACCGAACGCGTCGCAGCAGTGCGGTTCTTCACGCACAGCCACAAACAGGACGTGTCCTTTGTCGGCGGCAACGCGATTGGTCTACCGCTGATCGAATACACCGTGCGCGTCGGTGACACGCTGCGCTTTCACTGGTGGACTGAACGGCACGCATGACAACCACGCGCCGTGAGTATCAACGGGGAGCCGTGGGTTCCCTACGAATCGGGGTGGGCAATCGGCATCATCCCGATGTACGGCTGAGGCGGAGGAACATATGATGAGTGAGAGGAACTGGATAGCGCTCTTGGGCGAAGGTGAGGCGGTGGAGGTCATCGATGGACCGTTCGATGGGCAACCGGGATACATCATCGAACCGTAGATTGACGCGCGCGATTATGTCCACCCACAGCTAGTGATAATGTGCGTTACCGTGAGCTGAAGCAAAAAGGGAGGCGATGGGGCGATGACGAGCTATCGTGGGGACATCCACGCGGATGTCCCAGAGAACGCCGAGACGGTCGCAGCGCGTATCAACGAACTCCACGAGGCGATACAGTTGGTCGAGAGTTGCGGCGCGCATCCTCTCTTGACGGACGCGGTGGGAAAGCTGGGCAAACGGATGGGCAATCTGCGCCGCATCGCGCCCGACTGCATCCACTACGATTCCTGGGACACCGAGAGAGGAACAGATGATGGCCATCAGGGCAGTGAAACCGACTGATAAAGACTGGTTTGTACCGACCTCCTCACCGGAGGAATGCCACTATTGCGGCGAGGAGTTCACACGCGGCTACGCGAATATGTGCATCACCGTCTGTGAACGGTGTGCAAGTCGACGACGACTTCCGGTCGTCGCGCACACCGAGAACCTGGAGAACGCGGCGGGGTAGGGTGACACAGCGAGCACAAAAACGCGGCCCAAAACAAGGAGCAGGCGCGTCCTCATGGGAGGGCCTGAGGCGCAGCGCGTCCCGTATCGTGATACAGGAAAGCATCGTTGTCTGGGTCCAACGTATCGGGAGCGATGTGGTTCCCAACATCGCTCGTGGCAGTAGGAGTAGGGAAGGCGATCGCCTCGGTCGTTTGTACGACCCAATCACCCGTTGCAAAGACGACGATGGCGACAATGACAACGGCACAGAGGAGCGCCGCGAGGAACAACTTGCATCTGCGCGTCATGTCGATCTCCCCTCCCCTGTGCCGTCCGTCTGTATAGCGAGCACACCGCGTGTGCGCGCGTCTGTCAACACGCGCGCACACGCGGCAGACCCCAACGTCATTGCCAATAGTAGGTGAACGACAACCCACCATTGTAAACGCTGCCCGGTTCGGCCCACTGACCACTCTCAGGGAAACATTCAATGCCGATGATGCTCCGATTGTCGTTGATCTTGTGGATTGCGCCGTAGGGATTGCCGTTGGAGTCGTACCAGTAGTCGTCGCTGTAGGTGATGTCGTTGAAGAACGGGATAGCACCACCCTGGCTGAGAGAGAGTTCGGTAATCCAGTCAGCGGTCGTATGGTCGGGTGAGAAGGCGTACGTCGTCTCGAAGTACGCGCCCGTGGTGGTGTCCTGTACCAGAAGCTCCCAGACTCCCACTCCAGAGCGCGCGACGAAGCCGAAAATGTTGTCGCCCTGGCCGACGTTGAACAACTGCGTCGGGCTGGCCGAACCGGTTTCCTGGCAGTGCCCGGTGCCTTGGTTGTAGGCGCACCAGACGGCAAAATGTTTGTCAGTGCGCATGTTGATACCCACTTGGTCTAAATCGGCGGGGGAGCCATTGACCCCGCCAATGCCGACCCAAGAGTACATCGAACATACAGTGCATGAGACGAACTCTGCGTTGAAGTTGGCCTGGACGCCGTTGGTGTTGGTCCCTGCGTTTGTCTCGTCAACGTAGTAGCCGCCCCACGTCGTACTCGACAATTGGCAACAGGTTCCTGACTGTAGCGTTTTGGCGTTGACGGTCGCTTTGGCGTCAGTGAGCGCGCCTGGCGCAGCTTGACCAGCCAGAGAATTGCCGGGGTCGAACACACCGCACTGGTTCTTGGGGATATACCGATGCTGCATGTGGGCGACCAGATACATATCCTCAGCGCCGAGCGCTTTGATGAGATGCGCTTTGAGCGCCGGGGTGCTCAGCGGCATGTCCAGCGCACACGGAGCGGCCTGTGGAGGCGGCGTGGTCGACCGCGCATCCTGAGCAGGATGTGCGGACACGGTGGGCGCTACGCTGATGGCGAGCCCCAGCATGAGTATCAGCGCGAGCAAACTTCAAATGACCCGTTTCAAGACGGTGTGCCTCCTCGCGACGACTGGACAATCACACTATATCTGGTATCGCATCAACGACGAGCCGTGGTGGCGCGATGCCTGGCGATGCTTGGCGATGCCTAGACCCGCGGAAGCTAAACAACGTCACTGAGAGGCCAGTCAACCTCTCAGTGACGTTGTGCGCTCATCGAACCGTTCTTCTGGTCGATCCAGGCTCTCAGACGCGGCTGGCTTCCTGTGGAGGACGCAGTATCGCATTGACCTACGCCGTCTGTCAATTGACCCATCCCCAAACACACGAAAACGCGGCCCAGAACGATGAGTGAATGATGCCATTGTGCTGCGCCAGCAGGTCGCGCGCTCGCGCCGTGAACGCGGCGATCATCTCAGGCTCGCGGAAGCCCGGCGCGTCAATCGAGCGGATATAGGCCACCAGCGGCTCGACGTCGGTGACAGCGAGGCCATCCTCGTAGTGGCGCATCTCGATGGGGTCGAAGAAGGGCGCAAGCTGCTCGCCGCCGTTCTCCAGCGTGAAGGGATGGCGGAAACTTGCCTTCCACTCAGCAGTGGCGGCGTCGGGCGCGACGGCGAGTACGAGGCGATCCAGTTCACACATGTTGCCTGCGCCATTCGTTGCGGCGATCAGCGCGCCGCCCGGTCGCAGGACGCGCCGTAGCTCGCCCAGCGCTTGCGGGCGGTCCGGAACGTGGTAGAGCATGTGGTTGGCGACGGCGAGATCGAAGCTGGCATCGGCGAAGGGCAGCGCCTCGACATCAGCCACGGCGAAGTCGAACGCTGGCGCGCTGAGCGCCGCGCGCTGCTCCGCGACCATGCCCGCCGAGAGGTCAGTCAGCGTCACCTGCCAGTCGGCGGGCAGGCGATCCAGATTCTCGCGCCAGAGGCCAGCCGACCCCGCGCCCACCTCCAACACACGCGCTGAGTCCGGCGCGACGCTGAGCATCTGGTCGAAGACCCAGCGAAACCACGGATACGGGTTGGTTCCAAAGCGGGCATGCAGCGCGCCGCGCGCATTCAGATTGCTCGCGTCGCGGTATTGTTGGGTGGCGAGGTACTGCTTGTCTGGATGGTCAGGCGTCATGCTCGATGTGCTGCCCTTCGTTTGCTGGGGATGAGCGAGGCGTATCAGCGTGGATGCGCCGAGAGATCAGGCGCCCGTCCCGGCGAGGTGGAGGCGCTCGGCGTCCTCGTCCATCGCGGCGATGACAAAGCTGATATGGTCGTTGAGTTCGGCGCCAAGCTCCTCGGCCCCTTTGATGATGTCGTCGCGGTTGACGCCGCGCGCGAAGGCTTTGTCCTTCATTTTCTTGCGCACAGACGATGCCTCCAGCCCGTGAATGCTCTTATCTGGGCGCACCAGCGCAGCGGCGGTAATCAGTCCGGTCAACTCATCGCAGGCGAAGAGCGTGCGCGCCAGCAGTGTGTCGCGCGCGATGCCGTGGAAGTCGTTGTGCGCGCGCACAGCCTGCACCACATCGTCGGGATAGTTGCGCTCGGCGAGCCACTGGCCGCCGACCAGCCCATGCTCCTCGATGGTCGGATGCTCCTCATAGTCCACGTCGTGCAGCAACCCGGTGACGCGCCACGTCGTCTCATCCTCGCCGAATTTCCGCGCGTAGGCGGCCATCGCGTCGCTGACGGCGATGCCGTGGCGCACCAGGCTGTCGTTGGTGTTGTGTGCGCGCAGCAGGGCCAGCGCATCGTCGAAGTTCAACGCCATCGGGCTATTCCTCCTCGTCCACTTCAACACGCGTGGCGCGGCGTGAATGCCGACTCGATGACGCGGCGTTGGCGAGCGCCTGGCGTTTCGCGTCGTGGTCGCGCGGGCGCACTCCCAGCCCTGCGCGGTCTGGCAAGATCAGCTTGCCCTGCTCCACCTGCACGCCCTCCCACGGATCATCGCTCACCAGCAGATTGCCGTCGAGATCGGCATAGTCTACCAGCGGGCTGATGTGCGCCGCAGCGGTGATCGCCAGTGAACTCTCGATCATGCAGCCGAGCATCACCTTCAGATGGTGCGCGCGCGCCGTGTGGATCATGCGCAGCGCGTGGTGGATGCCACCGCACTTCATCAACTTGATGTTGATGCCATCTACCACGCCGACCAGCTTGGGAATGTCACTCTCGGTCTCGCAACTCTCGTCTGCGATGATTGGCAGCGTCACATGCTCGCGCACGAAGCGCAGGCCTTCCAGGTCGGTAGGCTCCAGCGGCTGCTCGACGAATTCGAGATTGTACGGCTCCAGCTCGCGGATGACGCGAATCGCCTGTTTGGGCGTCCAGGCGGCGTTGGCGTCCACGCGCAGGGTCGCGTTGGTCGCCTCACGGATAGCGCGCACGATCTCGAGGTCGTGGTCGGTCCCCACCTTGATCTTGAGGATGGGGTAGCGTTTGGCGGCTTCGGCGGCCTTGCGCGCCATCACGGCTGGCTCATCAATGCCGATGGTGAACGAGGTGAGCGGCGTGCGGTCTGGATTCAGCCCCAGCAGTTGATAGACAGGCGCGCCGAGCCGCTTGCCTAGCAGATCATAGAGCGCCATGTCCACGGAGGCTTTCGCCGCCGCGTTGGCATGCAGGCGCCGATCCATCGCCGTGACGATATCCTCGATCAGGCTGGGATCGGCTTCGATACGCTCGCCGAAGTCGCTGAGCGCCATGAAGACGCTCTCGCGGCGCTCGCCATAGTAGCCAGATGGCGCGGCCTCGCCGATGCCCTCAAGCCCCTCGGCGTCTATGCGAGTGAGGACGTTGTGCGCGAGCGTCTGCACGCTGCGCGAGATGCGGAACGGGGTCGTCAGCGTCAGGTCGAGGGTGTGAGCGGTCAGGTCCATGATGTGCGTCTCCGCGTGGTCGTTGGGTGATGGGCGTTTCGTGGGGTGCTGTTAGGCGTGGCGGTCG
>JAICSR010000340.1 GCA_025936795.1 Ktedonobacterales bacterium
GCTGTAGACCATCGGCGGCAGCGTACACTCGTCGAAGATCGTGCGAATCGAGTAGGGTGGGGTGAAGCGCGTGCCAGCTGGGCGCGCGTCGCCACAGCCGATGCGCACGTCGAGCCGCTCCACGTGGTCCAGCCCATTCACTGCGGCGCCCGCCAGCAGGTTCGTGATGCCGGGTGTGCTGCCGATGCCCAGGACGGCGGCGATCCCCGCCTCGCGAAACGCGGCGTCCAATTCGTACTGGCGGCGCGTCACGTGAAACAGGCCGCCCAGATCGGCATAGGGAACGTGCGCAGCCAGCGCCGCGCGCATCACCTCCAGATTGAAGGTATAGTCGGTCGCGTTCAGCGCGGCGCTGGCGCCTCGCAGCATCTCCGCTGTCGCCGCGACATCGCGCACATCGCAGCCGACCACGCTGACTTTCGCACGCCCGACGCTCAGCGCCGCGACCGCGCGCTCCGCCGCCGCCACGTTCATGTCGGCGACGACGACCTCTGCGACGCGCGCATCCTCCGCCAGCGCGCGCACCGTGATACGGCCCATTGCGCCGCCACCGAGCACTACCAGCCGCACAGACAACCTCTCTGTCGCGCCAGTCTGGCGCAGCTACTAATATTTAAGACGCTCCGGCGCGACCTCACCCCCTAACCCCCTCTCCCACGAGGAGAGGGGGAATCTTGCTCCCCTCGCCCTCTGGGGGAGGGGCCGTGGGTGAGGGTTGACGCCGCTCGCTACAATGCCGCCGCCGCAGGGCTAACCTGCTTCCTGGCGCCGTCGCTTGCGCGTTCGGCGGGAATCTCCACGCTGGCGAGCGTGATGACCTCACCGGTCGCAGGCGCGCCCGCAATCGCCTTCAGCGTGTCTTCGAGCCGGTTGAGCGTCTCGTCAATCTCGTCATACTCGATCACCAGCGGCGGCTCGATGCGAATCGTCTGCGCATTGGTGAGCGTGCCAGAGATCAGCACCCCGCGATGGAACAGCCCCGCCGCGACCTTGTAGCCAATCTCTGCGTCGTGGAAGTGCTGCCCGATCAGCAGTCCCTTGCCCGTGATCTTCTGATAGACGCTGCCGTAGCGCTCAGCCAGCGGTTGCAGGCGCTGCATGAAGTAGTCGCCCTTCTCGGCGGCCTGGCGTGGCAGGTCTTCTTCGAGTACCACGTTGATCGTCGCAATCGCCGCCGCGCAGGCCAGCGGATTGCCACCGGTCGTCGTCGTATGGAAGAACGGGTCCTCGATGAAGTGATTCCAGACGCGCTTCGAGGCCATGAAGCTGCCAATTGGCATGACGCCGCCGCCCAGCGCCTTCGCCGAGCAGATGATATCGGGCGCTACATTCCAGTGGTTGACGCCCCACAGCGCGCCCGTGCGTCCCAGCCCTGTCTGCACCTCGTCGGCGATCAGCAGCACCTCGTACTCGTCACAGAGCGCGCGCAGGCTCGGCCAGAAGTCGTCGGGCGGCACGATGGCGCCCGCCTCACCCTGCACTGGCTCCATCACCACCGCCGCGATGTCGTTGCCAACCTCACGCGCGATGCGCAGTTGCTGCTCGACCGCCGCCGCATCGCCGAAGGGAACGTGGTAGACATTTGGCAGCAGCGGCATCGCGGGCTTGCGGAACTTCGCCTTGCCCATCAGGCTCAGGCTGCCCGCCGTCTTGCCGTGGAAGCCGCGCACCGCCGCGATGAAGCCACTCTTGCCCGTCGCCGCCTTGGCGAACTTCATTGCGCCCTCGACCGCCTCAGTGCCACTGGAGACGAAGAAGGCATACTCGATGTCGCCGGGGGTGATGCGCGCCAGCAGATCAGCCAGCATGCCACGCGGCCAGTCGAGCAGTTCCTGGGTCGGCATCGGCGCGCGGTCGAGTTGCGCCTTGACGGCGGCGACGACCTTCTGATGCGACCAGCCCAGGCTGAGCAGCCCATAGCCGCCGAGGCAGTCAATGTATTGGCGGCCCTGCACATCGGTGAAGGTGGCGCCGCGCCCGCTCCACTCGACCGCCGCGAACTCGCCGCCCTCGGTGACGGACTTGCGATACTGGAGGAAGCCGGAGTTGTAATGATTGGCGAAGTTGTCCACCGTCAGACGAGCGAGCGCCTGCGCCTGCTCCTGCGAGAGCGAGTCGGCGTGGATGATGTCGAGATAGCGGCGCGCGACGCTGAGCGCGTCATCGGTCTTGGGTTTGCGTGAACCGTTCATAAATTTCCTGTACCTGCGGGTAGGGACATCGCCAACGTATGCGCGCCATCTCTGGCGTCGCGCAGATGCGAGGGGATTGCTTGCTCAGCGCGTCCGAAGCCTGACGCCCCGATTGCTCGGCGCGCGTCAGGCTTTGGCCTGCTCAACCGCTTGACTCCCATTCGCTTGTGGCCGCAGACGCGCTCAGGCGTCACGGCTCGCTGCGCCCTCGGCCCGACCCGCTTGGCGGGCGCTCTGTGTGAGGGACATGCGACCAGCGAAAACTGCGAAAACTCTGCGGAAAAACGCTGCAAACCGTGGCGTGAACACACGTCTGCGGCGCAGATGCGAAGCAGGTAGCCATTGGCGCCATCCCTCCACGACGAAGCGTGACGAAGCGTAGGGAGAGTGGTCAGCCTGGCTGGTGGACTGGACTATGCGGACAACAAGCGCATGACCGAAGACATCGGAGCACTCGGAGGAATCGGAGGAATCGGAGGAACCTGACGACATGCGGTCAGCGCAATCGGCGGAGCGGCTGTAGCTAGCGACTCTCGGTCGTCACAACGGACGCCGAGCGCGCGGCGTCGTCTGGGCGCAGCGTGTGAGAGGAGGGGATGAGGGGGTCAGGGGTAGCAGGTAGCGAGGTGATAGCCCTTAAAGGGCATGTAGCGTCGAAGAAAGCCCGCGCGTGCGAGCTCGGTTAATGAAGGGTCTGAGGGCTTCATGACATCCTCCCAGAAGTCGGAAGCAGTACTTGCCCATAAGTGTACCCAGCCGCTGGGAAAAAGGCAAGCCGCAGTTTCGCGCCAGCATCGCCAAGAACTTCTATACATCGTGGCGAATGACACACGCCCGCTTGAGCGCGGCTGGCGTGGTACAGTCGGCGAGTGGGCCGCGTGCAGACGAGGCAGAGCCATCGTGGCCAGAGCGAGCCAGTCAGCGTAGCGTGGCCCGAAAGGCAGGTCGGTGGAATCCATGACGAGTCAGCAGTCAATCGCGCGCGACGCGACCACGCGGGTCGGCGACCGTAGCGCACCCGGCGATGCGCCCGGCGATGCGCCTGGCGGCGCCAGCCCCTGGCCGCACGCGCAGGCTAGCGCTCCCTGGCGCGCAGCGCTTGCGCCAGCCGTCGCCGCCGCGCTCGCGCTGCCCCACGTAGCTACGCTGGGCGCCGACGCTACCGATACCTTCGATGTCGTGGTGATCGGCGCAGGCATCGCCGGGCTGAGCGCAGCCTGGGCGGCCAGCGCGGCGGGGGCGCGCACGCTGGCGCTGGAGGCGGCGCCTGCCATCGGCTATGGCGCGACCGCACGCAATGCTGGCATCCTCAGCGCGGGCATCAATATGGGGCTGGCCGATCTGCCGCCCGAGAGCGCCGATCGCGCAATGTGGCCCGCCACCACCCGCGAGCTGCTGGCGCTGGTGGCTGAGGCCGCGCAACCCGGCGCGCTGCTCACGGCCTCACTGACTGGCGCGCTGAGCCTCGCCGAGACGACAGCGGCGGCGCGGCGGCTGGCCCGCGAGGCGCGCGCTCGCCAGGCATTAGGGCTGCGCGCTGAGTTGTGGACTCCAGCGCAGGTAGCCGCGCGCACATATGGGTGGCTCGATACGCGGCGCGTGGTGGAGGCGCTCTGGCTGCCCGATGAGGGGCGCATTCAGCCGGTGACGCTGCTGGCGCGCACGGCTGCGCACGCGCGTGTGGCGGGCGCAACGCTAGTGGGTGGCGCACGGGTCGTCGGCTGGCAGGCGCAGCAGGGCGACGGACGCCGCGCGAGTGCCTGGCGCGTGCGGCTGGCGGATGGCCACGAGATCGGCGCGCGTGGGCTGATCGTGGCGACGGGTCCCGTGCCAATGCCGACCGCGCGCATCTATGCGCTGGCCTACGCGCTCGATCTGCCCTCCAACTTCCCGCTCTTCTGGGACGCGGCGCCCTACACCTACTGCGATTACCGCCCCGGCGATGGCCATCTCGTCACCAGTGGCGGACGCTACGGGCGCGCGGGTGGCTCCCCACGCGAGGCGGGCTACTATCAGCGGCTGGCCACTGGCGCGCGGCGCTGGCTGCCCGAGCTGGCGCAGGCGATCCCCAGCCACGCCTGGGCGGTAGACCTGGATGTCAGCGCCGACCTCGCGCCGCGCCTGCGTGAGCTGGCTGCATCGGATGAGCGGGCGCCGGGCGTCGCCATCGAGGGACTGGGCGCGCTCGGCGTGCTGCCGGGTAGCATCCTCGGTCGGCGCGCAGGCGAGGGAGTGGCGCGCGCGCTCAGCGCCTGATACCATGCTCAGCGTAGGGGCAGCATAGAGTCAGCACGCCGCAACCGGGCGTGGAGCAGAACCGTAGAGCATGGTGGAGGAAATGCGCCATGGTCGTACACGCTCA
>JAICSR010000014.1 GCA_025936795.1 Ktedonobacterales bacterium
TAGAGGGTCGCAGTGCTGGAACTGGTCTGCGTCAGCGCGTGTGAGCCATTGTTCGGCTGGACCGACCACGCGCTGCCCGCCTCGATGCTCCAGCCCGCCGGGAAGGCGCCGATGGCGTCAGACTCGAAGTCGTCGCTATAGAGCGCGCCGGAGGGCGGAGTTGGCGAAGGCGATGCCGTCGCAGTGGCCGTCGCAGTGGCCGTTGCAGTGGCCGTCGCAGTGGCCGTTGGCGTGGGCGTCTTGGTCACCGTCGGCGTGGGAGCGATAGTTCCGGTTGGCGTCGGTGCGACCGTGCCAGTTGGCGTCGGCGATGGCGTGGCTGTGGCGGTCGCCGTCGCCGTCGCCGTTGGCGTCTTGGTCGCCGTGGCGGTTGCGGTGGGCGTCGGCGTGTTGGTCGCTGAGGCGGTGGGCGTCGGCGTGACCGGCAAGTTGGTCGTCACCGTGACAGCGTCGAACGCCGACTGATCGCGCGTCTTGAAGGCAATGTTGCCCGCCGTGAAGGTCGTGTCGGTCGCAGTAGCGAGCGTCGTCCCGTTCATGCTGGCGCTGATCGTGCTGCCCGTGAAGGTCATAGACCAGGTATACCAAGTAGTCGTGTTATAGGTCAGATTGCCATTGGCCAGCGTCACCCAACTGCCATTGAGCTTGTAGCCCAGATACCACTCGTCGCCATTCTTAATGAGCAGACTATAGAAGTTGTTGACATCCTGGCGGCGTCCCTCGATGGCGACGACGCTCGTGCCATTGTCTGTGCTGCCCGCGCCTGGCTGCACGCTCGATGAGACGGTGTAGTCGGTCCAGGTGGGGCTGCCAGTGAAGATACCGTAGAGGGTCGCGGTGCTGGAACTGGTCTGCGTCAGCGCGTGTGAGCCATTGTTCGGCTGGACCGACCACGCGCTGCCCGCCTCGATGCTCCAGCCCGACGGGAAGGCGCCGATGGCGTCAGACTCGAAGTCATCGCTATAGAGGGTCGAGGTAGCCTGTGCGGATGATGAGTGCAAGGCGCCTGCGCGCGCCGCAGGTGGAAGCGTTACCAGGATCATGAAGAGCGCCAGTGACAGCGCTACTCCAGCCAGCGCGATGCGGCGACCGTTGCGCGCGAGCGTGCGGCGATGAGTTCGGACAAATGCGAGGATGCGCGGGCGCAACAGCACCAGCGCGGCGCAGAGAATCAGCAGCAATGTGGCGAACGCGCCACCGCCAAACGAGGCAGCCCACGCGCTCCAGGGGAGGGCGGCGGATGCGACGGACGGGTGTTGCGGCGCTAGCATATTGGATGGCGGGGAATGGAGCATCGCGCCGCCTGATGCGGCCCCTGAGGAGGCAAGCACTGCAAATTTCACCGGGCAGACTGAGGACGTCTCAAACGATTTGGCATTGCCAGCAGCCGCATAGACCAGATAGGAGCCTGGCGTCACTGTTTGGTTGATTGTCTGGGTGGCGGCTCCGTTGGTGGTCTCGTCTCCGACGGCGTGGAAGGCCAGGGAGCCGGGAACGGTCAGATTGGCGCTCCATGCGCCGCTCGCTGGAACGGTGAAGACTTGCAAGGTGATCGGTCGCACATGGTGGCTCGGATCAACCAGATAGACGCCCACCGACTTGCCAGCGGGCCATGCGCTCCCCTGCACCGTAAAGGGTGTCCCAGCGGCGCCGCTGGTCGGCGACACGCTAAACTTGCTGGCGCAGGTGGCCGCGCTGGCGCTGTTGCGCGTCGCCGCAACACCATTTCCCGGAAGGAAACCCGCCGCCACCAGAAACACGCCCAGAACGAGGACGGCTCCTGCAGCCAGGGTGGGCGCCAGCCAGCGAAACATCTGGCGGCTGCCAAGTAGTCTCATAGTGACTTCCCCCATGTCATCGGACTGCTCGCCGAGGCAGTGTGTCTATAGCGCAGAACGCTGCGAAAACGGCGCTCGCCGGAGCGCCACGTTTTGAGTAGAAGTTCAGTTGAAATCACACTACCTGCGTCCCATGCGATGCGACTGGCTCGGCGTGCAGCCAGCGCTCGACCTCACGCAGCACACGGTCGCGACGAATCAGCGAGAGGCCGCCGATGCCGATACACTCGGCGCGATGGCACTGGCTCAGCTTGCCCCAGACATTGTATGGGCACCAGTTTTCCACCGCCGTCGCATCGTCACATCCCCGCACAATCGTCATTGGCTCGCCAACACCTGGCGCCGTCCAGACGGGATTCTCATAGCCGACGAGATTCACGACGGGCGTGTGGACGGCAAGCGCGATCTGAGACGCCGCGCTATTGACACAGACGAGGCAGCGGAGAGAACGTATCAGGGCGGCAAACTGCATGATGCTGGTCTTGCCGGTCGCATCAATCACCCTGGCGTCTTTGACGCTCATGTGATCCACGATGTCCCTGGCCCAGTCGGCTTCATCATGGCTGCCGGTGATGACGAGACGCGCGCCGTAGCGTGTCACTAGCTCGTCAGCCAGCGCGCTCCATTCGGTCGCGCTCCATTGCTGGCAGGTCCAGTGCGAGCCGGGATGCAGCCCAATGACGAGGTCGTCTTGCGCGACGCCCTCCGCCGCCAGGAAACGCCGCATCGCTGCAAGGTCATCCGCCGATGGCGTCAGTTCGAGACCCTTGCCCATCGTGGTGATACCGACAGCTTCGAGCACACGGCGGTTCTCTTCACGAAACGAGACGCGCGTCGTCAGCGGACGCGCCGGATGCGTGAGCAGCGAGAACTTGTCGTCGTCCGCAAACCCGGCGCGAATCCGCGCGCCGGAGAGCCAGGCGAGGCGGGTCAGAAACCCGGTGTGCGCGTGCAGCACCAGCGCCATGTCGTAGCGCCCATAGACCTGGGGCGCCAGGCGGATCAGGCGGGCGAGCTGCTCTAGCTTGCCCCGGCGTGTTCCCTTGTACTTGAAATCCTTGATGATGAGGACCTCGTCCACATCGTCGCAGCGCTCGAACATCTCACGCACATACTCGACGGCGAAGACGACGATGTGCGCAGCGGGGTAGGTCTGGCGCAGGGCGCGCAGGGCGGCGAACGAGGGCAGAACATCGGCGATGTGTCCGTAGGCCATCACCATGATGCGCCGGACATCAGCATGGGGCGCAGCCGCTCCATTGAGCGCTCGCCCCTGTTCTGGCATGTGCGTCGTCTGCTTCACACGATTTCCCCACTCTGTAGCGCTCAGGCGAGCGACCGGATGCGCCGATAGATCATCATAGGTCGAATGTCAGACTGCGATTGGAATAGGCGAGCGTAGCATCACAAGGATCATAGGCATGCCTGGGACTGGAGCGTAGCGCCTCTCTGACTGGGGCCAGTGGAAAACGTCGTTGAAGCGCCGAGCGGGCGCAGAGCGGGCGCTGCGCTGGTTCATATCGTACCCGCCGCCTGCGCCTCCCACGTCAACGTCATCACTCCCTGGAGCGCTGTGGAGTGACCCGCGTCATGCGCTTGCATGCCCATACGCGGTGGAGACCACGCGGTATCTACTGTACTTGCCACTCGTTTGTGAGCGGTGTCTATCGTGGTAGAGAGCAGGTATTGCATGGCGCAACCGACGCTGAATCTACCCACAGCGCATCGGCCATATAGTTACAAGACGATCCTCGTGGAGCCGGTTCACGTCGGCTGCCACAGCGCGCGCAGGCCGCTGAAGCTCCGCGCTAGAGCAGGCGGCGCCATCGCCCAGCCTGGTTGAGAGGCGCATACACGCTCGGTTGACAATCATGGCATCATGGTGATGCGCTAGATAGACGTGGCCAAGACGCCGCGCTTGACGCAAGCACTCCACGACACTGAACAAGGGATCGCATGAAACCACGACTGCTGCTCTATATCACGGCGGACAGCAATCCCGCGCGCAACGCTGTGGCGGCGACGCTGGCCTGGGCGACTGAGCGCGCCGATTGGCGCTTTGAGGTGTATTACGACGCCTACCGGCTCGGCGAGCATTACGGTGGCGGCGATCCAGACCTGGCGCCTGAGGGCATGCTCACCGGTGGCACACTGGTCGGCGCGCATCACCATGAGCGCCTCTACCTCCTGCTGCATCGCTTCGACACACTGGTCGTCACGCAGGGCGAGGTGGCGTTTGACGCCGCCTTGCGTCAGATCGGCGTGTCGCGACTGACGTCGGCCAGCGCACATGATCTCTATGAGCAGGCATTCGCCGCGCTGGGGGTAGAGATTCCCACCTCCGCCATCATCCTCGATGCGGCGCCACATCCTGCCCTGCGCGGCCTCGACGCCTACAGCTATCCGGAGATTGTTGCGCGCCGTGCGCTCGCCTTCGAGGCCTCGTCGCTGACAGATGGCGCCGCAGACTGGCTGGCATCCCACGATGTGCGCCAGTTCCAGACGCTCTGGCTGGGCGACCAGCAGCGCGAGCGCGTCGGCCAGACGCTGACGACGACTGCGGGCCAGCCGATCATCACCGCGCTCGACAGCCTGAGTGATGGTGACACGTTTCAGTCCGTCACCGAGCGCCTGGCGCGCCGCTGGCGTGACCACTTTGATGGCGGCTGGATTCTCGCCGACCCGCTGACAGTCTCCGCCTGGCTGCCAGAGGCGGCGCGCGAGCGACGGCTGGCGGTCTATGGCAAGCCACAACGCGAGATCATCCGGCGGATGAGCGCCGAGTTGCAGGCCACCAACACCGCCGTGCTGGGTCGCCAGTATGAGGACGCCGACTTCTTCGATCTCTCGGCGCTCGGCGTGGCCTTCCAACTGATTGATCCAGGGCGGCCACCCTTCCCTGTGCTGCGCTACGCGGGCTACGACTGGACGCACGCCGCGCCACCGCCGCCAGACGACGTGAGCAGCGAGCCGGACGATGCGACGCTCTCGCGCTGGGCGCACGAAGGTCGGGTGCTCAGCTCCATCATCTTCTGGACGGGCATGATTCGTGAGCTGGAGAACCTTGCGCGCATCGTGGACCTCGTCGCATTGACGCGATTGAAGGCCGGACTCGCGCTGACCGTGTCGGCACTCGAGTACCAGCCAGAGGCGCCGCTCGAACTGCTGGGCGTGCCGCTGGAGCGTGGTGGCGTCTACCCACACCTGGAGATGCTGCTCGCCAGTTGTGGGCTTGGCGCATCCATCGAGTCGCGCATGCCGCCTGGTCGGCTGAGCGCCTATCTGGCTTCCGCCAACCGCACGCTCGACGAGCTGGCGATTCCGCAGGCATGGCGACCAACCGGCTGGTGGACGACGATGGACCCCGACATGCTCCCGCTGCGGCGCCCGCGATTGCCGGTCACGCCTGCGTTCGCGCGCGCGGCGCCGTTTGTACACCTCCGCTACACCTCCGCCGCAGCGCAAGAGAGCGGCGATGGCGGCGCCTCCGCGTCCACCAGTAGCGACGCGCCAGACGCCGAGGCGCTCAGCCGCAAGCGGCGCATCGGCGCGTGGGCGCGCGCGCACGGCCTGGACGCCATGCTGGCCCCCTACCGCCCCTATGAACTCTTCGCCCCTGGCCCCCTCCGCCCGGATGTCATCGAAGCCGCACGCGCCGCTGGGCTGCGCTACGTCTTCAGCAAGGCAGGCTTTGGCGCCCCGCCGCGCGTGCTGGCGCTGCACGACGACTTCATCGCGATGAATTACACCGCAGGGCAGTGGGATGGCTGGACGCCCTTCGAGACCATCAACACCATCGCAGACCTGCGCTCGGCTGAGCGACGCCTGCTCGCCCGGCGCAAACCAGGCTGGCTCGTCGGGACGCTCGATAGCTGCCTCTGGACATTCACAGGGCCGATCTGGCAGCGCGGCGCGGCGCTCCATCAGATCGCATCGTATCTAGCGGCTGGCGGGGATTCCGGGCGCCTCATCAACGTGACGCCGCGCGTGGTCGCACGCTATGCGCGTATCGTGGCCGAGGCGCAGCGCCGCGCGAAGTGACTGGCCTCGCTAGCCCACCCTGGTCCGCGCCAGTGAGTGGCTAGCTGACGATGCGGCATTGATTGGCTGTAGTCCACCATCGGGGCCGATGACAAAATCGCGCAGGCACTCGCGATAGGCTGCGCTGTAGACCAGCGATTCGGCGATCTCGATGGGCAATTTGTAGAGCTTGCCCGTGCGTAGCGACGCGCCGATAGCCTGTCGCAGCCGATGCTGCGCTGCGCTCGCGGCGCCGTGTGGATTGCCAGCGAGGGTCAGCTTGCCGTCGAGGCCAGCGTTGCCGCGCGCATATGCCCACGTCATGCCAAGGTATTGCTTGGCGCCATGACGAGCGCCGTAGGTGTGGCGCACCACAGCGGTGGGAGTACACAGCACGCTGACGCCAGCCGCGAGCGCACGCATGTTATAGTCAACGTCTTCGGCGGCGGCGAATCTGGACGCGCCCACGCCAAGCCACTCGTCGAACAAGCCAACCTGCTCCACAATCGCCTTGCGTATCGCGAAGTTGGCCCCCACCCAGCCCCATCCTGGCGGCGCTGGTTGGCCACTGGCGGGATCATAGAGCAGCTCAGGGGGCGTCAGGGAGAGGCAGCTTTCCAACTTCCAGCGCGACACAGGCGGCGCCACCAACGCTCCGCCAATCATCCCCACCTGCGGATGCTGGGCGAACAGCGTCGCCAGCGTTTCCAGCCAATCGGGCGCGGCTTCACAGTCGTCATCCGTAAAAGCGACGATGTCGCCAGTCGCGGCGAGCAGCCCGGCGTTGCGCGCCAGCGAGATGCCCTTGCGCTCCAGGTGGATGTAGCGGATGCGGCTATCGAGATGACCGAAGCTCTGGCAGACGCGCTCCAGTTCAGGGTCTGCTCCTTGACCAACAATCAGCAGCTCCCAGTCGTGCCAGGTCTGCGCAATGATGGATTGGACAGCGTAGCCCAGCGTGGTGGGCCGCACAGTAGGGATGCAGACCGTAAGCTTCACGACCTTTGCCTCGCTTCATGCTGTTCATGCTGTTCATGCCTGGCCATGCCTGGCCCTACTTGAGGGGGCGCGACGTGCGCAGGCGCCACATCGCGCCAGATGTCTCGTTGGCGGTTAGGAGCGCCATGGCACGAGAATACACCATTCGTCTCCCTAAACGCAAGCAGGTCGCTTCACTGAGGTTCTACCCAACACTGGGGGCTAGACCGCAGCGGGGCCAGCGGTTAAAACCGCGCCTGAAGGGCCTCCGGCCCACGAGGTCCGCCTCCGCGGACCCCCATCCGGGTCTGGGACCCGCGCAGGCGGGTCTGGTGGTGGCCCGCAGGCCACCTTCAGGCGCGGTTTCAACCGCTGGCTGCCCCTGACGCCGCGCTGGCGCCGCAGATCGGCGGCCAGGCTCTCCTATCAGTATGCGCTGGCGGAGTGCCTGGGAGGTAGTGGCGCCAATACAGAGCCGGTTTCGCGCGCGTGCGCCGCGTATCCCCACTGAAACATACAGCAATTGGGTGGTGATGCGCGCCTCACACGGGCCAGCGCAGCCGTTCGCGCAGCCGTTCGCGCAGGAGGAGTGGCGCGTTCGATACCGGCATGTCGCCTGATGCGTTTTGACTCAGCGAGCAGGGGCGCTGGCGCGCAACGCGGTACGCATATCGGCGCCGGATGTTCCTCCCTCCCTTGATGGTGAACACGCTTCTGCACGGCTCGTACACCTCAGACAACTACACTGACTATGGTGATATGGGCGCCACCCACAACATAACCCACGAATGACCCGCGACACGTATGCGCTGAGGGCTGGCGGCGCATGACGAGGAGGCGCTCCGAGATGACACTGCCCGTGATCGAATCGCTGACGCACGTTGCGCTCCTGCTGGTGGAGATCGGCGTGGCCGTCCCTGCGCTCTACCTCGCCACTGTCACCAGCGCGGCGCTCTGGGCCTCGCATCGGCGGCAGCCGCAGCTCTCCCTCGACCACCCCGACCAGCAGTGGCCGCGGCTCATCGCGCTGGTTCCCGCGCACAATGAGGAAGCGCTGATTGGCCGCCTGCTGGAGAACCTTGCGCAGCTTCACTATCCGCGCGCCCGGCTGGCTGTCTATGTGATCGCCGATAACTGCGACGACGCCACTGCGACCATCGCTGGCGCGTTCGCTGGCGCGCACGCCTGGGCGCAGGTGCTGGAACGGACTGATGCGCAGCGCCGTGGGAAGGGCTACGCGATACGCTGGGCCCTGGATCGGTTGCAGGCGACGGGTGTAGTGTATGACGCCTGTGTTCTGTTCGACGCTGACTCGCTCGTGGATGCGAATTGCCTGCTGGCGCTGGCCACCGCATACCAACGCGGCGCCGATGCTATCCAGGGACAATACGCCGTCTCCAATGCGTTCGCGACGCCGTCCACTTCACTGCGCTGGCTCGCGCTGACCCTGATGAACCACGTCCGGCAGTTGGGCCGCTCGACGCTCGGCGCATCCTCGGCGCTCACCGGCAACGGCATGCTCTTCAGCCGCGCCCTGCTGGAGCGCCACCCCTGGAACGCCTTTGGACTGACCGAAGACTACCAGTATTACATTGATCTGGTCGAGCACGGCGAGCGGATACGCTATGCGCCCAACGCGCTGGTGAGGGCCGAGATGCCGACGACCTTCACCCAGATGCGCACGCAAGACAAACGCTGGGAGAGCGGCCTGGAGCGTTCCACCGGGGCGATTGCGCTGAGCCTGCTCCGGGCTGCCGTGCGCTATCGTAGCGCGGCGCCGCTTGAAGCGGTAGTGGAGCTACTCACACCGCCCCTCTCGCTGCTAGTTGGGCTGGCTACCATCACGCTGCTCGCCGCGCTTGCGCTCGGCTGGTCACTGGCGCTAATCCTCGCGCTGGTCATCTGGGCGTGCGTCGGCTTCTATATCGGCTCCGCGCTCTGGCTGGAGCGCCCGCCGCTGGCGTTCTACCGCGCGCTGCTCTACGCGCCGCTGTATCTCTGCTGGAAGCTCTGGGTGAAGATCGTGGTCGTGCGGCTACCACATCGCTCGCGCGAGTGGGTGCGCACCAGCCGCATCGGCTGACCCAGCGCGATCCGGCGCCGCCAGCATCCAGCGATTATCTCAGTATCTTGAGGAGGGACCTTGTGAAGCGACTGCGCATAGCTGTCATTATCTTTGACCCTTATCCCTATGAAATCAGAGCGCAACGACTCGCCGAGGCGGCGGCGGATGCAGGCGTCGAAGTGGATGCAATCTGCCTCTCACTCGACAGCGGCGCCCGGCTCCCCGATGCATTCAATGGCGTGCGCATCTACCCGCTGCCGATGGCCCGCTCGATTGGCGCGCCGCTGGCCGTGACGACCATAGAGTGGGTGCGTTTCCTGGCGCTGGCGGCGGTGAAGGTGACGCAGTTGCACCATCGCCACCCCTACGACGTGATCCACGTCCACAACATGCCCGACTTCCTGGTCTTCGCGGCGCTCATCCCGAAGCTGCGCGGCGCGCGCGTCATTCTGGATGTGCAGGACGTCAGCCCGGAACTGATGGCGGCCAAGGCGGGCAAGCGGCTGCGGCGCCTGCTCTACACGCTGGCGGCGGCGCAGGAGCGCATCTCGACCGCCTTCGCCGACTACGTGGTGACGGTTGGCTGGCCGTTCGAGCAGCGTCTGCTCGCGCGCGGCGTGCCGCAGGCCAAGCTCACCAGTTTCATCAATAGCGCCGATCCCAAGGTCTTTCCCGCCTCACTCCAGGGCCCAATCCCATTCGATGCGCGCGGCGCACAAGGCCCGTTCCGCTTCATGTTCTATGGCACGATCAGCCGCCGCCTGGGGATTGACACGGCGATTCGCGCGCTCGCCCTGGCGCGGCAAGCGGAGCCGCAGCTCGAACTCGACATCATGGGCAGTGGCGACGATATTGCCGCGTTTCAGGCGCTGGCTGCGGAGCTAGGCGTGCGCGACGTGGTGCGCTTCCGTGACGCGGTCGCGCCGGGGCCAGAGCTTGCCGATTTTGTGGTGTCGCACGACGCAGGCATCGTCTCCTATCACGCCGATGGCTTTGCAGACCTGCTCTTGCCAACCAAGGCCTATGAGATGGCCTGGCTGCGGCGACCGATGATCGTCTCCAACACGCCAGCGATTCGCTCGATGTTTCGCCCAGAGTCGGTCATGCTCTGTGATTCAGAAAGTCCAGAGGAGTTCGCGCAGGCGATGGTGCGTCTCAAGCGCAGCGCACCACTGCGCACATCGCTGGTGGCCAATGCGGCGCACGATTACGAGCGGTTCCGCTGGGAACACGAGCGGGAACGCTACAATGCGCTCTTGCAGTCCCTCGCGGAGACATCATCGCCCGTGCGCGAGTTGGGACTGAACCAGCAGGCGAATTGAGCCGTATCGTCAGACCTCACCCCCAGCCCCTCTCCCACGGGGAGAGGGGAGCCAGAAAGCCCCTCTCCCGCCGCAGCGGGGGAGGGGTTGGGGGAGGGGGGAGGCGCTAGCGCGCCGCCGTCACATGCAGATCGAGCGCCTCCACTGCCTGGCGCAGCGTTTGCCCACTACGCTCCCAGCTATACTGGCGCACGACCGCTTCGCGTCCCGCCGCGCCCAGCCGCACACGCAGGGCGGCATCGTCGAGCGCGCGTATCACCGCCCGGGCGAAGAGTTCTGGCGTGTCGGCGATCAGCAGATGTTCATCGGGAACCAGGCTCAGCCCCTCACAGCCGAGGCTAGTGGAGACCATCGCCTTGCCCATCGCCAGCGCCTCCAGGATTTTCAGCCGCGTCCCTCCGCCCACCAGCAGCGGCGCGATGGCGACCTGCGCCTGCGCCAGGTACGAGCGGGTCTCTGGTACCGAGCCAGTGACGGTGACGCCTGGCGCCTCGGCGAGGCGTCGCACCGAGGCAGGCGGATTGGCGCCGACGACATACCAGGTGGCGTCCGGGCGCGCCTGGTGGATGATCGGCCAGCACTGCTCGGCGAAGTAGCGCGCCGCCTGCTCATTGGGGTGGTAGTCCATCGAGCCGGTGAACACAACGCGCCCGGCAAGCTCATCCTGCGGGCTGCCTGGCGCAAACCGCTCGATATCCACGCCATTTGGCGCGACACAGATGCGCCCGCCGGGCACGAGCGCCTCCAGGGCGATGCGCTCGCGGTCACTTGTCACGACGACCAGATCTGCGCGGCTCAACGTGGCAATCTCCATCCGCCGCAGCGCCGCGCCCTCGCGCTGATCGTGCAGGCGGCGCAGCGCCGAGTCGGCCTGCTGGGCCGAGCGCTCCAGCAGCTCCCATTCGAGGTTGTGCTCATCAATGATCAGGCGCGGCGCCGAGGCCGGGATGCGACCTGCCACGGCGATGCCTTCGAGATAGAGCGCGTCGAAGGCGCCATCCGCCAGGAGCTGGCGCAACGCGCGCCCCAGCGCCGACGAGCTATTGCGCCACACGCTGCCTGGACGATTCAACAGCAGCCCGGCGAGCTGGTAGAGGCGCTTGAGGCTGGCGCGTGTCGCTGGAACGACGTGTATCGCCGCGACCTGGCCCCGCACGGCTTGCGCCGCCTCAGTCTCGCTTGCCACGTCGTCGGCGACGATCAACAGCGTGACCTGACTCATCTGACAGAGCGCCCTGAGCAGCGCCAGATTGCGCATGTTGGCGCCCGTCGTGGGCGTCGGAGCGTTGCGCATGACGACAAGCAGCTTCATCAGAGGTTAGCCACCAGGATCGTGCGCATGGCGTAGTACCAGGCGCGATTGATCAGCGCAGCGCCTGCGGGATTCGGATGAATCCCATCCGCCTGGATGTACTGCGCTGGATTGGCGCCATAGGATGCGAAGAGATCGGGGCCGGGAATCAGGTGGTTGGACGCTGTCAGCGCAATGATGACCTGATTGAGTGACTGAATCTGGGCGGTCATGATGGGCGCGCGCGTGGTGGGGTCCACCATCGGCGGAATGTGCGCCAGCACTGGCGTATGCCCCGCAGCCTTGATCTTGTCAATCACGATCTGCATGTTCGCCTGGAAGGTGACGGGGTCTACCTGCTGGAGCACATCATTCGTTCCCCACCCAAGCAGCCAATAATTGATATCGGGGTTGAGCGCGAGCCACGTGTCAATATTTTGCGCGGCATCGCTACTCGTCCAACCACCCATGCCTTCGTTGAGCATGGAAGGGAAGAGGTGTGGATTGTAGCCGTGCATCAGCATGTCGAACGAGTCGGGGCCGGTCGAGTGATCGAACGCGAGCGCGGTGACGGAGTCGCCCTCGAAAAGAACCGTGTTCTTCAGCGACGCCGAGACGTCAAAGCAATCAATCTGACCAATCGCCATCGTGTCTTGCGTGGGCTGATCCTGCGCCTTCGTGATCGTCATCTTGACCCAGCCCTCACCGGTGAACGGGATGACCGACTCGCGCAGGTGCGCCGGGTTGCCGCTGACCGTCGCCACCACTGACCAGTCGCCATCGCGTCCATTGGTGCTGTTGGGGGAAACTGAGAGCGTATAGCTCTGCGGCATGCGCCCATTGGAGATGTAGCGGTCCTGGTCCTCATCATAATCACTATACCAGACCACCATGAGTTGTGATGGCCCTGCGCCAATATGAATCGCGCACCAGGATGGCAGCGCATTATTGGCGATCCCCCAGTATGACCCCTCCTGGCCATAGACGCCGCTGGTGATAGCGTTTTTGTCGCCCACCTGCTCAATACTCTTCGCGCAGAACACTGGCTTGTCGCGCGAGACCAGCGGAGCGAATGGCGATGCGGCTGCTGTATGTCCAGGGCCTGCCGCCGCGCTCTCATTGCCATGGACGATGGGAATCAGAACCCCCACGAGGGCAAGTAAGGCGACACCAGCGCTGATCACCTGCACGTGACGACGCAGCCAGGCGGCGGCCACACCGAGCCGTGATGACATCTGCACCATGAGATTCTCTCCCCAAGACCGCTGAATATCCCTGCGCCCCTGCCCCACTACATCAGCGGAGAGCCTTGTCTGCGTACCTGACTCGACGAGCGACCAATTGCCAGACGCCAAACGCGCCGTACATGGGGGATAGCGTATGCTCATCATAGTAGTGGCGGCGGGTAGCGGATTGGCGCCCGCACGGGTAGAGGTTCGGCGCATATGGCACAACGGTAAGCGCTATTTGATGAGGACGGCGCCTGCGCAGGCTGTGGCGCGGTCGCGGTTTGTTCGTGGTTTGTCGTCCACACGCGGCGCTGAGCCTACACGCGAAGGGCGCCCGCGCAGGGGGGTCAATGACCCCGCGTGTCACTCCACGGGTTCCCTCAATGCCGTCCCAACACTGTCGCACATCGTCGCACTCAGGAGAGCAATTGCTTCGTAGCGCCTACAACGGCCTCGGGTCTAGCATCAGGCTCTCCGCAGCCGCCACTTGCTGATCGGACCCCATACACCTTTCGTCATACTCACAAGCATTCCGGGTTGGAATTGCTCGTATTCTTGTCGTGATACGACAATCCACTTGTCCTCGCCCAGAGCAGACGCGCGCACAATGATGTAGCGCGATCCAGCGGGGCTGTTGTCGGATTTCCGAACGATCGCCGCAATCAGATTGTTGGGCATGTGATGCACCTCGTCGGCATTCAGGGTTGGATTGCTGATCCCTATGGAGAAGGGAGAAACAGGGAAGTTGTCCCTGCTGGCGCACGTAAGACCGCGCGTCTGCATCCACCATGTGCTATACTCCCCATGCTACAACTATTTGCAGCTTCCTCGAGTTACCTCCTGGATAATCCCCCACGTTATCCGTCAGATACCAATCACACCTGACGCTTACATGCGCTGCGGCTCAGTTCGCCTGGTAGAGCGCTGACGCCTCACTGGAGTGATGGTAGCCCCCAAGTAGACGCTGCGGCTGACGCGCCGGGCTTCGTACCTCATGGGGCAGAGGCGGGGCTGGCTTCCCGCGGCGCTCCAGCAAACACCTGGCGTGCGCGTCTTTCCTCGGACATAGCTCGGCGGCACACCGTCTTGCGCAGCGTCGTGTCGAAACGGGTGGGCGCAGGCATATGCCGGGCCAATGAGGCCGATGGGAATAGCGCGGGATAGCATGGCCAACAGATGGAAACGCGCGTGACGGACGCGTGGAAACGCGCATCTGCGGAGAATCAGGAGAGAGACAGGATGAGCAGTATGAAATCAATCACCGAGCAACAAGCGGCCAGTGCAACCGAAGAGCTGACCATCGAAGAGCTACGCCTGCTCGTGCAGCGCCTGGAGACCGAGAACGCCGCGATGCGCCCGATTGTGTTGCGCATGGCCGAGGCGCGTATGTGTCGTGACGCGGTCACCATGATCGAGTCGTGCCTCCACTGTTCGCTCAGGCGCGGCGGGACATTCGGGTACAGTGGCGTTCACGACGAGGGCTGCATGGTGTCTCAAGCGCGCGCGCTGGGCTTTTGAGGCTGGCATCGGGCCGATTGGCCCCACGAAACCGGATACCACTGTGGCAGTCCGACGACAAGGAATGGGTGAGCGATGGATAGCACATGTGCCTTTTGCGCTCAACTCGTCGAGCGATTTACGCGCTGCAATGAATGTGGCGAGGCGATCTGCGTTGACCACCGACTGCTGATGCCTGTTGGGCCGCGTCCAGCCTATGCCGGGACTGGGCTGGAGATACCAGCGCGCTACCTCTGCCCCAATCATGTTGATCTGCTCGTGCGGGTGGCTGAGTAACGCGGGGCGCCCTGGCTGCATGATTCAGGCGACGCCGCATGGCGCTGAGTCGACCTGCGGCAATCTGCGGCAATGGCCAAGATACAGGCGCGCGACAGCATTGCAACCGCCTGCGCTCCCGTTCATGGAAAGCTCGTGATGAACCCGGTGGGCGCGAGCATGAAAGCGCGGAAACATCAATGGCGATCACAACCAGCGACAGTTCCCAGATCGGCATGCGTGACAACCTGAGCACGTTTGAGCGCGTCAGAAAGCTTCGCTTCGGCGCTACTGTTCAGGCCAGCGACGGTGAAGCTGGAACGCTCGTAGCGCTCGTGGTCGATGGACAGCGGCGAACCATTATCGAGATCGGCGTCAGAAGGGGACCGTTTCGCCCGTGCGCCTTCGTCGCGCTGGAGCATGTCACGGCGGCTACCGCTGAAACGCTCACTGTCGACATTACCCGCGCGGATCTGGAACGACAGCATACACCCGCTGGCATGGCGCTCACCGCGTTCACCACGGTACGCGCCGATGGCGCCTACCTGGGATGGCTTGCTCAGATGACGGTTACAGCGCCCTCGGAGACGATTCGCCATTTTGTGGTGGCCAACGGCGTGCATGGACTGCACAATGAGGCCTCGGCTCCAGCGCGCATCATCATCGGCATCTCAGCGCGACGAATCAGCGTGCGCCTGGATGGGATGCCGCACAAGCGCCTGCTACCGTATCGCTCGGATACACTCTTGCGCCAGGATGTGTATTCCCGGCTGTTCGAGTATGCGCCACTGCGGGTGGACCTCCCCGGCATCACGATTCACCCAATAGATGGCGTGGTCTGGCTGCATGGGTACGTCTCGAGCAGTGGCGCACGGCGCATGGCTGAGGACCGGGCGCGCGGCGCCAAAGGTCTGACAGCGTTGCACAATGAGCTGACATCCGATGATGCGCTTGCAGCCGCTATTTCCATGGCGCTTGCCCATGACCCTGGCGTAGACAAGCGCCAGCAGATTGGCGTGTATCCGCGCCTCGGTGTCGTGTATCTGCGCGGCAGTGTTCGGACGCTCGCCGCGCGTGAACGCGCTGGCGCAGTCGCGTTGGCCAGTTCGATAGCCAGGCAGGTAGTGAATGAACTGCGCATTACGCCATCCATCGAGGCGCTTTCGGTGATGGCGAACGTTACCAACCAGCCAGACCTCGTTCCAGACGGTTCTTGAACCGCCTTACCAACCGCGCTGGTAACGCTCCGTGATTCCTTTGTTTCCTCGCGACGCTGCTGGGATTGGCAAGGGTGAGAACCTCAGCGATAGGCAGCGAGACGCCTGAACGCCAACAGAGCTGGATGCCCACGCACGGCATCGCTTCTCTGCGCATGTCACACATGCGCCACCGCCGCTGGTTCATCCTCCGGCGCGTGGTGGCCTTTGGAAAAGAGACGATAGGAAACACGTCAGTAACCCCACGCCTACAGGCGGGGGCTTGCCCGCAACTCCGAGGAGTCCGGGCTTCGGGGCAGACTGACAGGCTGCCCACTGCTCCGTAAAGCAGTATAGCGGGTGCGAATGTTGACCGCTGCGTTGATGTCGGCGTGTTGTGTGTGACCACAGGAAGGACAGGTGAAGCTGTGACGCTTGCGTCTCCCACGCAGTCCACAGCGACTGCAATTCTGGCTGGTGTAGGCGGGATTGACTTCAGCCACGACCATGCCGACTTCCTGTGCTTTGCTTTCTGCCGCTGTGCGTATCAGGCCACGTTGCCACTGCGCGAGCCGCCGTCGGGTAGACGTGCCGCCAATCGCGCCGCGTTTCGGCTGCGGGATGTTGAGCGCCTCGAAGACCAGCACCGCATTCGCTGGCGCCCACTGAACGAGGCGCTTGGCGGCCGTCTGCGCGAAGGTGCGCGTGCGGTTGGAACGTGTGCGACCAAGCCGTTTGAGCGTGCGACGGACACTGTGCGTGTCTGCGTGCTCTGCCTTACGGGTCGCCAGTTTGCGTTGGAGGCGCTTACGTGTCTTGAAGCTGCGGGCATTGGCGACCTTGACCGCCTTGCCACTGACAAAGAGGATCGCGCCATCGGGATTCACCGCGACGAGCGCATTGGTCTCGTTGAGGTCAATGCCCACGGGCAGCACGCTCTGCGGTTCTGGCGCGTCCAGCGTCAGCGTCACACGGCCCAACAGTCGCCCGTCACGCTCGATGACGGTCAGACTGTCAATCTCCTTGGCCGTTGCCAGCGTCACCTTGAAGGCTGCTGGCACAGCATAGGTGAGGCGTTTACGCCCCGCCACCGTCCAGATCGAGAGTGTGCCATCAGCGCGGAAGTCAGCATCGCGCCCGCGTGTACCCACCAGAAACAAGGCGCGTGCGCGCTTGAACAGGAATGGGCGCTGCGCAGGCTTGCGGTTACTCTTGGCGCTGGCATACGCGCCCGCCGTGAGGCGAATCGCCGAGCAGGTCATCTGACTATTGAGCGTCCCAACGACCTGCGCATACAGCGCACGATGCAACGCCAGCGCGCCGAGCGGTTTTCCGTCATTGTAAGCCGTCTCCGTGAGGTCTTGCTGCACACGCTGAAACGCGGCCACCGTGGCACGGAGGTCGGCGTCATCAGGCAACAAGATCGTCACTGAGCGTTTAATATCCATAGACGGATGATACCACTACTTGTGCCAATTCGGCAGCCGTAGTGGTATCAGCACAGAAAGGAGACGGCGCTTCACCCCCATGCCTCAAAGGCACGGGTACCCGCGCCGGAGATTTGATGGATCACACACCAAACACGCCACTTCGCCAGATTGCGGTCGTTGGCGCTTACATCCCGCGACATTGCGGCATCGCCACCTTCACCGCTGACACCTGCGAGGCGCTCGCCAAGCAACTTCCAGACACCAATATCTTTGCCCTCGCCATCAATGATGGCGAGGAAATCTACGAGTATCCAGATCGGGTGCGGTTCGAGATCACAGAACAAGATGTCGACTCATATCGGCGGGCCGCCGACTTTCTGAATACCAATGGCGTGGATATGGTCATCCTCCAGCATGAGTATGGCATTTTTGGAGGTACGTCTGGCAGCTATGTCCTGGAACTGCTCCGCGAGACGCATGCGCCAATTGTGACGGTGCTTCACACCGTGCTGAGCGAGCCGGACGCAACGCAACGCCGGGTGATGGATGAAATCGTGCGGCTGTCGGATCGTCTGGTCGTCATGAGTCATCATGCCCGCGACATCCTGCATGATCTCTATGCGGCGGCTCCTGGGAAGGTCGCCTACATCCCCCACGGCATCCCCGATGTTCCTTTCGTTGATCCCACCTTCTTCAAAGACCAGTTCGACGCCGAAGGCAAGGTCGTCATCCTCTCATTCGGCCTGCTCTCGCCCAATAAAGGCATCGAGTACGCCATCGCGGCGATGCCAGCCATCCTGGAGCGCCATCCCAATGTCGTCTATATCGTGCTCGGCGCGACGCATCCGCATGTTCGGCGCGCACATGGCGAGGCCTATCGCCTGGAGTTGCAGCGACTGGCGCGCGAGTTGAAAGTCGAACAAAGCGTTGTGTTCTACAATCAGTTCGTCCCACTCGCCGAGTTAGTCGAGTGGATCGGCGCAGCGGATCTCTACATTACGCCCTATCTCAATCCTGAGCAGATCGTCTCTGGCACGCTCGCGTATACCGTCGGCGCAGGAAAAGCTGTCATCTCGACCCCCTATGTGCATGCGACAGAATTGCTCGGTGAGGGACGTGGCATGCTCGTCCCGTTCCGCGATTCCGCCGCCATCGCCCAGCGGGTTGTCGAATCACTCGATAACGATGCCGCTCGCCATGCCATGCGCAAGCGCGCCTACACGCTCGGTCGCACGATGACCTGGCCACGAGTGGCGGAACAGTATGAGCGCCTGCTCCGTCAGGTCCTCGACGAGCATTTGGTTCTGCCCCAGTCTGCCCAGACTTCCGCCTGGGCGCTCCAAACCGCTGACCTGCCACCCATTCGACTCACGCACCTGCGCCGGATGACCGATGGCGTGGGTCTGGCGCAGCACGCCACCTTCTCAGTTCCCAACTACCGTGAAGGCTATTCGATAGACGATAATGCGCGTGGCCTCATCGCAGCAGTCTTTCTGGACCAACTCGGCGTCGTCGGGTCGGATGGGGATGGAGATGTGGCAGGCGACCTGGCGACACGCTATCTGGCCTTTGTCGCCTATGCGTTCAATGGCGCGGCTGGGCGATTCCGCAATTTGCTGTCCTATGATGGCAAGTGGCTGGAAGACTATGGCTCTGAAGACAGTCACGGTCGCGCGCTCTGGTCGCTCGGCGTACTGATCGGACGCTCGACCAATCCAGGATGGGTCGGCCTGGCGAACACGCTGTTTGCCCAGGCGCTTCCCGCTCCGCTCGCTTTCACGTCTCCACGCGCGTGGGCGTTTACGCTACTGGGCATAGACGAGTACCTCAAGCGATTCGGCGAGGATCGTGGCGTGCAGCGGGTGCGCGATGAACTCGCTGGTCGGCTCATGCGCTTGTATGAGGCGTCATGTACAGAGGAGTGGCCCTGGTTTGAAGCGCGCCTGACCTATGATAACGCGACGCTGCCGCGTGCGCTCCTGCTGGCTGGCCAGAGCATGCGCCAGCCAGCGTACATCGCGGCGGCGCTGAAGGCGCTCACCTGGCTGGCAGGTGTCCAGACGGGTGAGCACGGGCAGTTCACGCCGATTGGCTGCCGCGGCTTCGCCCAGCAGGGCGAGACACGCGCGCGCTTCGACCAGCAGCCCATCGAAGCCTACGCGACCATCGCCGCCTATCTGGATGCCGCCCGTGTGACCAGCGATGCGCAGTGGCGCCAGCGAGCCGCGCGGGTATACGGCTGGTTTCTCGGCGACAACGATCTCCATCTCCCACTCTTCGATGCGCAGACGGGCGCCTGCTACGATGGTCTCCAGCCCGATTGGGTGAACCAGAACCAGGGCGCGGAATCAACCCTCGCATTTCTGCTTGCCTCACTGGAGCTGCAGTTGGCCGAGGTCGAAGCGGTTGCAAACGAGGCTGAGGATGAGGCGGCCCGGCTCCTCTCCGCACGGCCAGCGATCGCTGGCTCGACTGTGTGAGAGCATATGAGATCGTGCGAGGTCGCATGCGGGAGCCGCCGCCATGCGCCTTTTGCGCATTCGGCGGCAAATAGTCGTGGGCGTCAGCCCAAACTGCCTGCGACAACGCAGCAGACGATAGCCAGGCGCTACCAGCAGGGCGAACGAGAGAGCCGCAACGATAGCAACGATGAATAAGGCCATCCGCGCTGTCGTTCCAAACGTACCACCGGCTCCGCGGCGCAGCAGAGTGGGTAGTGAGAGAAATTGACGCCACGCGCGAGGAGTAGTGATGACGCACCCGGACAACGTACACGAGGTTCTATTTCACCGACACCCCAGCAATCCCATCCTGAGCCGCTCCGACTGGCCCTATCCGATCAACACCGTGTTCAATCCCGGTGTCGCGCGGCTCGCCGATGGCACGACGCTGCTGCTCTGTCGGGTCGAAGACCGCCGGGGACACTCGCATCTGTGCGCCGCGCGCTCGCGTAACGGCGTTGATGATTGGCAGATTGATGCGGAGCCAACCCTTCTACCTGACCCCATCCACTATCCTGAGGAAGTCTTCGGCGTCGAGGATCCACGCATCACCTATGTGCCAGAACATCAGGCGTACTACGTCGCCTATACGGCGTATTCGCGCTACGGCCCTGGCGTCTCCCTGGCGCGGACAACGAACTTCGTTGACTTCGAGCGGCTCGGCGCGATTATGCCACCTGAGGATAAAGACGCCGCGCTCTTGCCGCAACGCATCGGCGGCCAGTGGGCGCTCATCCATCGTCCCATCGGACCCAGCGGCGCCCATATCTGGATTTCGTATTCGCCGGATATGGAGTATTGGGGCCATCACCATCTGATGCTCGAAGCGCGCCAGGGCGCGTGGTGGGACGCCAATAAGATTGGCCTCTCAGGCCCGTTGATCGAGACACCAGAAGGCTGGCTGATGCTGTATCACGGTGTGCGCCCGACCGCATCTGGCGCGCTCTATCGGCTGGGTCTGGCGCTCTTCGATCACGAGCAGCCGGAGCGCTGCCTGTTGCGGGGAGACGAGTGGGTCTTCGCGCCGGAGGAGGACTATGAACGGACCGGCGATGTCAATAATGTCGTCTTCCCCTGCGGGCATACCATCGGCGACGATGGCGACACGCTCGCCATCTACTATGGAGCGGCAGATAGCAGCATCGCGCTGGCGACGGCCAGCGTGCGGGCGCTGATGCGCTGGTTGCACGCGCACGGTCATGCGCCCGATGCTAGCCGGTGATGAACGCTCCACGCGCATGCTCGCCGCTGGTCGGCTCCAGCGCCGACAGAGGGTGAACGCATGTCCATGGGCGTCGCTCAGTGGCGCCCATGGATATGGGTGTGTTGGCTCAGTGTTGCAGGCCGCTCACGACACGCGCATATTTGTCGGCCAGCGCTTGCGCGGCGTCGCGCGAACGCGACTCGGCCAGCACATGGAAGAGTGGTCGGTCGGCGTCGGGCAAGACAAGCACCCAGCCATCGCCGCCCAGATCAATCTTCACGCCGTCAATCGGTTCCTCGCTGCGCTCGCGATACTGCTCGCTGAGGATGCGCATTACCTTGCCCTTATACTCCCATGGGCAGTTGACCTGCGTGCGAATGAGGTGATAGGGCGGGAGTTGGTTCACGACCTCCGAGAGACGGGCGTTCTCGCGGGCGAGTGATTCCAGCAGCTTCATCGTGGCGAACATGCCATCGAAGGAAGGATGCAGCTCCGGGAAGACGAAGCTGCCGGTGTCATTGCCTACCATCACCACGCCCGCCGCGACCGCCGCGCTTGTCAGCGCCTGTGGCATGACCTTGGTGTAGACGATGCTGCCCTTGTGGCGCTTGGCCACCTGCTCGATCACGCTGGGCGCGGTGACGGGCGCTGCGACCACGCCACCGGGGCGCTGGCGCAGTGTCAGGTCAATCATCGCGGCAAGCAGCTTGCCGCCGTCGAGCAGTTCGCCGCGATCATCCACCACATAGATGCGCTCGCCGCCGGTATCAATGCGCACGCCGAGATCGGCCCGCAGCGCGCCCGTGATGGAGCCAAGCACCTGAATGTCGCGCTCAAACTCCTCGCCCGTGCGTGAATAGCGCGCCGGATCGCGGGTAGCGTTGAGCGCGATGACATCTGCGCCAATCTCGTTGAAGATCGGCGCCATGACATCCACACTGGCGCCATGTCCGTAGTCCACCACCACCCGGTAGCGGCGCTTGCGCAGAGCCTCCAGGTCGAGCGCCCGCAGGAAGGCGTCGGTGTAGCGCTTTTTCACATCGGGGGCATATTGAATCGAGCCGATGTCGTCGAGATAGACCCGGCGGAAATCCTCGCGGAAGAAGAGGTTTTCGATCTTCCGCTCGGTATTCTTGCTAATGTCCTGCCCGTTCTGGTCGAAGAACTTGATGTCGAGAATACGCGGATCGAAGGGCGAGAGGCGAATGTGGACGCCGCCTGCCGCCTCAGTCGTGCGGACATAGTAGCGCGCGACGGGTAGCGGCACATCTTCGAGGTCCTGCACGTTGATGCCTGCTGAGGGCAGCCCGGAGATGATCGCGCGTTTGATCATGCGCGGCGTCTTGTGGGCGTCGCGATTGACACAGACCGCCGACCCCTTAGGTAGCGCCGCGCCGAAAGCCGCGCCCAGCCGCGCGGAGAAGTCCGGGGTGATGTCGACATTCACCAGGCCCGTCACGCCGTAGCGCCCAAACAGCGCGCGACGGCCCGCCGACCCCCAGATGATGCTGCTGGTGATGACGGCGCCAGTTTCGATCTCTTTGTTGGGCCAAATCTTGACGCCGGGCTGCACGATGGCATTCTCATTGATGACCGAGTGGTCGCCGATGACAGCGCCCTCGAACATCACCGCGCGACTCTTGACGCTGGTGGAGGCGCCCACCAGCGCGCCGCGCAACTCCGCACGCTCGCCGATGTAGGAGTTGTTCCAGACGACGCTGCGGTCTACCTGGGCGTGGTCGTCGAGGATGGTGTAGGAGCCGATGCAGCTTGGCCCATGCACGATGACGCCGTCTCTGATGCGCGCGTTGTGGCCGATGTAGGCGGGGCCGTAGATTTGCGCGCTCGGCGCGATGTCTACGCCTTCCTCGACCCAGACGCCACCGCCAATGTCTTCGCCGGGAACGGGCAGCTTTACCAATCCCTGCAAGATGTCGGCATTGGCGCGCATGTACTCGGCGAGGTTGCCGACATCACACCAGTAGCCTTCGGCGATGTAGCCATAGATCGGGTCGCCCTTCGCCAGCATCATTGGGAAGAGCTCCTGGCTGAAGTCGAACTGCTTGTCTTTCTCGAAGTACGAGAAGATTTTGGGGTCCAGCACGTAGATGCCGGTATTGATCGTATCGCTGAAAACCTCACCCCAACTGGGCTTTTCGAGGAACTTCTCGATATGGCCGCTCTCATTGGTGGTGATGACGCCATATTCGAGCGGGTTGGCGACATGGGCGAGGGTCAGCGTGGCCATCGCGCGGCGGCGCCGATGCGATTCGATGATGGCTGAGAGGTCGAAGTCGGTCAGCGCGTCGCCGCTGATGACCAGGAACGGCTCCTGGAGCAGTTCCTCGGCGTTCTTGACACTGCCCGCCGTCCCCAGCGGCGTCTCTTCGCGTGAATAGGCGATCTTCATCCCCAGGCTGGCGCCGTCGCCAAAGTAGTCTTCGATGGCGCTCGCCATATATTGCACAGTCACGACGACATCAGTGATGCCATGTGACTTGAGCAGGTAGAGGATGTGTTCCATCACCGGGCGCCCGACGATA
>JAICSR010000068.1 GCA_025936795.1 Ktedonobacterales bacterium
CCCAACATAAATCAGGTCGAAGCGTGGAACCGCGTCCGCCGCCACGCCGAAGACCTGGCGCAGTTCAGCCGCGTAGGCGTGCGCCGCCTGCGCCGGGTCGTCTTCACCCCGCATGCGGTGGACCCGCTCCGGCGCGATAGGGATGGCGTCGAGCAGCGTCTCGCGCGCCATGCGGTAGTTGCTTTCGGGGTCATCGGGCGGCACACAGCGCTCGTCACCCCAGAAGAACTGCACGCGGGCCCAGTCTACCTGCTCGCGCAGTGGACTGGCCGCCAGCAGCGCATGGAAACGGCGCGGGGTCGAGCCGCCGGAGAGCGCCACGCGGAAGTCGTGGCCCGCTGCCTGCGCCGCCTGCGCCTGCGCGACAAAGAGTTCAGCGGCGGCCTGCGCCACCGCCGAGCTATCGGCCAGCGTCTCCACCTGCCTGCGTGCGGATGATGGCGAACTCATCGTGCCACCCTCCGCAAACCTGGCTCCAGCGCCGGAATGATCGCCGCGAGCGCATTTTCGAAGAGCGTATCGTGGCCCAACTGCAACAACTCCTCGCCCAGCGACGCCTGCTCGCCCAGCGTTGGCAGATGCACGGTCTGCGAGGGGATGGCGCCCTGTGGAACCTGGCAGTGGGTCGAGGCGTGGCGCAGGTCGGACTCGCGCGCCGCTGTGAACGACGCCACCGCGCCATTGGCCTGTGCGCGGATGTAGACCGACATCAGCGCCCCCGGCCCCACCAGCGGGCGGACGTTGGCGCCATCACCCGCGCCTGCGATGTCGAGCCACGCGCCCAGCGCCACACCATAGCGCGCATTCAGCTCCAGCGTGATCCTGTGGCCGACGCTATCGAGCAGGGTGTGTTCGCGCTGGCCATCCACCAGGCGCTCGGCGCTCGCGCCAACCGGGCGCCAGCCCAGCCGTGAGGCCAGCCACCCGGCGAAGAGATAGGCCTGCGCCGTGTTGGCTGGGCTATCTTCCTCGCCCGCCGCATATTCAATCGTCACACGCTCGACGCCGTTCAGGTATGGACGGTGTTCCAGCGGATCGAAGAACTGCGCCACCAACTCGCGCCACGGGCTGAAGCGCGTGAAGTTGAAGTCGCTGATCGCGACACTGGTCTTCTTGCGCCGCACCAGGTCTTCGAGCGCGAGCAGATTGTGTTCCACCTGAGGCATCTCGGCGGTATCCACCAGCGCGCGGTCGAAGCCATCCAGCGTCGCCTCGAAGTTGCCAGCATGCCAGGGCGGTACGCCCTCCCACCAGAGGAATGAGGGCAGCCCCGACACGATCAGCGGCAGAATGGAGCCAGCCAGGTGCTGCGCGGCGTCCTGCGTGGCGCAGAGCACGATCTCCTCGCCATAGCTGGTGGCGCCGTTGGTGGTCATCGCGCGCGTGTTGATATACGCTTCGAGTGGGCGCCCGCTGGCCGTCGCGTTGATTGGCGTGACGATGATCGAGCGCGAGGGATGCTGCGTCGTCAGCGCTTCGATCGCGCGCAGTGTGCGCGCCGCCGAGGTTTCATCGGTGGCATAGGCGACCAGCGTCAGCACGCTGCTGCGCGTTCCCGCGTGGCCGCCTGCCGCCAGCACGGCGGCATTCTCCGCGCGCCACGAGTTGTCGAGTTCGCGCTCTATCGCGTCAGGCTCTACCTGGCGCATCTTCTCCGTGAGCCGCAGTGTCATAGTCGCCTCCAGCTTCTGCCATCGCGCTCGATCAAGGTATCCGCCTCCTTGGGTCCCCAGGCGCCCGGCTCATAGCGTGAGAGAGGTGTGCCGGTTACCTGCCAATCGCGCACAATGGTATCTACGAGTGTCCACGCAAGTTCAGTCTCATCAATGCGTGTGAAGAGGGTCGAATCGCCGAGCATCGCGTCGAGCAGCAGCCGCTCGTAGGCTTCGGGCGGCTCCACGCCAAACGAGCTGCCATAGAGAAAGTCCATGTTGACGGTACGCAGCTTCATCTCCTGCCCCGGCACCTTGGCGCTCACCTGGAGCGAGATGCCTTCATTCGGCTGGATGCGCATCGAGAGCACGTTCGGCTGCATCTGTTGCGCCGCTGCCCCCTGAAAGAGCAGGTAGGGTGGGCGCTTGAACTGGATCGCGATCTCCGTCACGCGCTTGGCCAGTCGCTTGCCCGTGCGTAGATAGAAGGGAACGCCTGCCCAGCGCCAGTTCTCGATCAGCAGCTTGGCCGCGACAAATGTGCCTGTCTGCGAGTGCGAGTTCACCCCGGGCTCCTCGCAATAGCCCGGGACAGGTTCACCCGCGACCAGGCCGGGGCCATATTGCCCGCGTACCGTGTCGGTGGAGATTTCGGCCTCCATCAGCGGCGGGATGGCGCGCAGCACTTTGACCTTCTCATCGCGCACCGAGTCCGCCCCGAAGGTGACTGGAGGCTCCATCGCTGTCAGCGTGAGCAGTTGCATCATGTGATTCTGCACCATGTCGCGGATGGCTCCGGCCTGCTCGTAGTAGTCGGCGCGTCCCTCGATGCCGATAGACTCCGCGACAGTGATCTGCACATGGTCAATATAGCGACGATTCCAGATTGGCTCAAAGATGCCGTTGCCGAAGCGCATCACCATGATGTTCTGGACGGTCTCTTTGCCCAGATAGTGGTCAATACGAAAGATTTGGCGCTCGGAAAAGCCCTTGTTGAGGCGCTCATTCAGCGCGCGGGCCGAGGCGAGATCGTGGCCAAACGGCTTCTCGACGACAATGCGCGCCCAGGGGCTAACGCCACTGGCGGCGCCACGCTTGGCCACGCCCGACGAACTGAGCAGCGCACCGATGTCGCCATAGAAGCTGGGCGGGGTCGCCAGATAGAAGATGCGATTGCCCTGCGTGCCGCGCTCCTGATCGAGCCGGTCGAGCAGGTGGTCCAGCCGCTCGTAGCCCGCTGGGTCGTCGAACTGAGACTGGCAATAGAAGAGGCCCTTGGAGAACGTCTCCCAGACGGAGGGATTGACCGGTCGCCGTCGCGAGAAGGTGTTGACGGAGTCGAGCGCCTGCTGGCGAAACTGCTCATCGGTGAACGGACGGCGCGCCACGCCAACCACGGTAAACTGCGGCGGCAGCGGCTGCTCGATGGCAAGATTGTAGAGCGCGGGCAGCAGTTTGCGGTGTGTCAGGTCGCCGGTCGCGCCAAAGATGACGAGTATGCAGGGTTGCACCGTGCGCGTGGAGCGCAGACCCTCGCGCAGTGGATTCGTGGCAAGCGCGACGCTGTCCATAGTGGTAATCCCTTCTGAACTCTAGCCCAGGACTGGCTCAGGACTGGTCAGGACTGGCGCCTGCGGCGCAGCCGCCTCCGTTGGCGAATCGCGCCGCAGAGCGATGCCGGTGTCTGGCGGTTGCAATCGCGCCTGGAAGGCCCTCGCGGGGCTGCGCACTCTGCCTGCGCCGCCTGCGCGGCATGAGGTTCAGGCAGCTCGCGGGTCGCCCTCCAGGCGCGACTTCAGTCGCTAGTCGCGCTCAGGCCTCATGCTTGACACCGCCAAACTCGCCGCCCTCCATCTTGACCGCGTGGCCGCCAAACTGGTTGCGCAGCGCCGCGATCACCTTGGCGGAGAACGATTCATCCTGGCGCGAGACGAAGCGCGCCAGCAGCGAGAGGGTGATCACCGGAGCGGGTACATCCTCGTCTATCGCCGCCTGCACCGTCCAGCGCCCCTCGCCGGAATCCTGTACATAGCCCTGAATCTCTGCGAGCGTCGGGTCTTCGGCGAAGGCCAGCGCCGCCAGGTCGAGCAGCCACGAGCGCACGACACTGCCGTTCTGCCAGACGCGCGTCACCTCGCGCAGGTCGGGTTTGAACTCCGACTTCTCGATGATCTCGAAGCCCTCACCATAAGCCTGAAGCATCCCATATTCGATGCCGTTATGCACCATCTTGACGAAGTGGCCCGCCCCGGAGGCGCCCATGTAGCCGTAGCCATTCTCCGGCGCGAGCGTCTTGAAGATGGGCTCGCAGTGCTGGAAGATCGCCTGCTCGCCGCCAACCATCAGACTATAGCCGACCTTCAACCCCCAGATGCCGCCGCTGGTGCCGCAGTCCATGTAGTGCATGCCCGCCGCTGCGACTTTGGCGTTGCGGCGCTGTGTGTCGTGGAAGTTGGAGTTGCCGCCATCAATGATGATGTCGCCCGGCTTGAGCAGGCTCGTGGCGTGGTCCACGGCGTCATCGGTCACCTGGCCCGATGGCACCATCAGCCAGACGATCTTGGGCGAAGCTTCGAGCTTGCCCACCATCTCTTCCATCGTATACGCAGGGATCGCGCCCAACGTCGCCGCCTCATCCACCGGCCCTCGGCTGCGATTCGACGCCACCACGCGATGCCCGCCCTGTACCAGGCGCGTCGCCATGTTGCCGCCCATGCGGCCAAGTCCGTAGATTCCCAGTTCCATCGCTCTCAACCTTTTCTTCACCCAGCGCCACGTCAGGAAACCCTGCAATGGGAAGAGGGTTTACGGCAACGTCCCTTATCCGTTGGGGCGGGCGTTCCCGTGCGTCCTCTTCGCCAGCGGCGCCGTCATACTATGTGCTACGGCTGCCCGATACGCGCCGCGTCGAGCGCCTGCTCGACCTCGGCTAATCCTGCCGCGATGTCGCCATGCAGGTCAATGCGAATGGCGCGGCGGCCATGCGCGTGCAGCGACTGGAGATCGCCCAACGCCTGCGCAGCCTTCAGCGTGCCAAAGGTGTAGGGGGCATCGGGAATGCTCAGATCGTTCTGTACGTCGGCCACGAACTGCAGGAACAGGCCAGTATTCGCGCCACCCTTGTGCAGTTGCCCGGTCGAGTGCTGGAAGCGCGGCCCATAGCCCAGCGTCGTCGCCGCCCGCCGCATGTCGCGCAGGCGCAGACGGATGCGCTGCAACGCGGCGTCGGTCTGCGGCGTGCGCTGGATGTAGGCCAGCAGCGCGAAGTAGTCGCCGGGGCGCGATTCGCTGGCATACGCCTCGAATGCCGCCTGGAGCGAGGCCGCCTGGCGCAGCCGCTCACCCTGGTCGCCCTGCGCCACCAGTGAGACGTGGCCAGACTGCGTGCGCAACGTCGCCGTTGGCTGCTTCAGCTCGTGCGTCTGCTGATAACGCGCCAGAATGGTGTCGGTGTTGTCCTTCGACTCCTGCACGTTGGGCTGATCGAAGGCGTTGATGCCCATCAGCGCGCCCGCCACCGCCGTCGCGAACTCCCAGCGGAAGAACTCGCCACTCATATCCCACGTGTCGCGCAGGCGCAGGCGCACCACCGGTTGCCCGGCCGCCTCCAGCCGCTCGATGGCGGCGTCTTGCGCGGCGTCGAAGCCGGTCTCGGTGCGCAGGTAGGCGAAGATGCGGTCGTCGCCGTAGACCGACGGCGCGCCCAGCGCCTCGCCCTCCACCGGCAGGATGCCCTTGCCCTCTTTGCCCGTGCTCTCGGCCAGCAGTTGCTCCAGCCAGTAGCCGAAGGTGGCGATGGGCGGCGAGACGACGATGGTGACTTTGTCGCGCCCCTGGCGATTGCCCACCCCCAGAATCGTGCCCAGCCAGACGCCGGGATTCTGCTCGGCGGGCGTCTCGGCGGCGCACGCTGCGCGCATCGCGTCGGCGCGGTCGAGCAGCTGCTCGACATCAATGCCGATGATCGCCGCCGGGACCAGCCCGAAGAACGAGAGCGCCGAATAGCGCCCGCCAATGTCCGCTGGATTGCGGAAGACCGTGCGGAACTTGCGCTCTTGCGCCAGCGCGTCGAGCTTCGTGCCAGCGTCGGTGATGGCGATGAAATGCGCCCCCGCGCGTGCGCCGTCGCCCGGAGCCAGCGCACTCACCTTGGCGTAGAAGTACTTGTACTGCGACATCGTCTCCAGCGTGCCGCCCGACTTCGAGGCGACGATGAAGACCGTATGCGCCAGGTCAATCGTCCGCTCAATCGCGCTGATGGTCGCGGGGTCAGTCGAGTCGAGCACATGCAGGTTGGGCAGCCCGGCGCCGACGCCGAACGTCTCGCGCAGCACTTCGGGAGCCAGGCTGCTGCCGCCCATGCCGAGCAGCACGACATCGCGCACGCCCTCACCGCGCAGACTCTCGCGCAGATCACGCAGCCTGGGCAGCGCGTCGCGCATCGTGTCGGTCACAGTGAGCCAGCCGAGTCGGTCAGTGATCTCCTTCTGCTCAGACGGATTCGGCTTCCAGAAGGCAGGGTCTTTCTGCCAGACCCGCTGGGCGAAGCGCTCACTCTGGGCGCGACTCAGCGTCTGCTCAACGGCGCCCTGCAGCGCGCCCAGGCGTGCGGCGCCGCGCAGCGCCGCAGCATCGGCGCCGCTTGCCTGCGACTCGCCCTGCGTGTCGCCCTGGCCGTCGCCCTGGCCGTGCTGCGCGGGTCTGGCCTGTGACGCTGCGCTGGCCGCTGCGCCGACACTGTCCGCCGCCGCCTGCTGCGTCTCGGCGCTGGCCTGATGGTCGCCCATGTCGGCGGCTAGCCTGGCGGTCTTCTGCGCGGTGCTGTCGAGCAGGCTGGTGTACGAGGCGTAGAACGACTTGACGCCGTCGATCTCGAGCTGCTTCGTGACCTGATCCATGTCAACGCCGACGCTGGCCAGCGCCGCCATCACCGCGCGCGCCTCGTCATACTCGCCCAGCGTGCGCTCCGGGATGCCATGATCCTGAAAGGCGACGATGGTCTGCGGCGGCATCGTGTCCACTGTTTCCGGGCCAATCAGCTCCTCGACGTAGATCACATCGCGGTAGGCCGGATTCTTCGTGCTGGTGCTGGCCCAGAGGCAGCGCTGGTATTGCGCGCCCGCCTGGCGCAGCGCCGCGAACCGCTCGCCGTGGAATATCTGCTCGTACATCTCGTAGGCCAGCCGCGCGTTGGCGATGGCCGCTTTGCCGCGCAGGTCGCGCAGCTTCTGCTGTTCGGCGGGGTCGCTGGTCGCGGCGATCTTCTCGTCAAGCTGCTTGTCAATCATCGTGTCCACGCGGCTGACGAAGAAGCTGGCCACCGATGCGATCTGGTCAACCGATTTGCCCTCGGCCACCCGGCGCTCCAGCCCGCGAATGTAGGCCTCGGTCACCTGCTGATAGACAGCGAGCGAGAAGATCAGGGTGATGTTGATGTTGACGCCCTCGTAGATCATCTGCTCGATGGCGGGCATGCCCGCCGCTGTGGCAGGAATCTTGATCATCACGTTGGGGCGATTGACCTCGGCGAAGAGGCGGCCAGCGTCGGCGACCGTCGCCTGCGTGTCGTTGGCCTGATCGGGCGCCACCTCCAGGCTGATGTAGCCGTCGTAGCGCCGCGTGCGGTCGTAGATCGGGCGCAGGATGTCGGCGGCGCTCTGGATGTCCTCGACGGACAGCGCCTCAAAGATTTTGCGCGGGTCTCGCACGCCCTTGCTCACCAGCGTACGCAGCGCATCGTCATAGTCGCTGCTGCCGCCGATGGCCTTCTCAAAGATCGTCGGATTCGAGGTCACGCCGACGACGGCGTCATCGTCAATCAATCGCTGTAGCTCGCCTGAGGTAATCAGCCCGCGCCGGATATTGTCATACCAGACGCTCTGTCCCAGTTCATAGACGGTGTGAAGACGGCTCTTTGCCATGGTAAAGCCTCCAACGCTCGTATGCTCGTATCGGCGCGCATCGCCGATGGATGGGATTTGCCGTCGGGCGCGCGAGGCGCCAGGCGTGCGCGTTCGTGTGCGCGCCCCACCAGATCACAGCAGCGGGCGGGTGTCGCCATGCGGGGCGTGGCCTCGCCGCACGCCAGGATGTGTCACCTTCCTTCCCGCGTGACGCCATCGTCGAGCGCAGAGGTCGGCGCGAAGGTCCACATAGGTCCTCATTGTTTCGCGCGTGGGCGCCCCAGCGCGTGGCGCCTCTGCATGTCCGCATCTATTGTATCGCCAATCAGGGCATGATCGCGCGCAAGCGAGGCGCCGCGCCGTGGCGCCGCTATCAGCCAGGCGTAAACACTGTATTCTACACGCTGGAGCCAGGCGCCCAATGCTCTCTACACAGTAGTTTCAAGCGGGCGCTGGCGTGGCTCGGCAGCCAGACGGAAGTGGCCAGGCCATGCGCGTCTAGACAAGTGACCTAGCGCTCTTGTGGAAGATGGCCATGATACGTCATACTCCATCCAGAGGGGGTCGCTACGGCGTCCATTTCTTCCGCTGGCCACCGTCTGCCTCGCAACAGAGCCGTTAAAACCTGCACTTATATCGCAGTGTGACGCTGTTCACTCGCGCGCGTCGCCATAGACGGCGCTGCGCCGCTTCCCCTCCAGCATTGATCGTATGTTAGGCGCTCATCTAACATATGCTACCGTGAGGGGAGCCTCTTTGTCATGCGTGTCCCTCGGCTCAGCATTCCTCTGTCGCCGCGCATTCCCTTTCTCCCACGTCGTCCACGACGCGCCGACCCCGACGCCAGCGACCATCGCCACAGCGTAGCCGTCGCACAAGGCAAAGCGCGCCGCCAGCGTCGCCAGCGCCGCCTCACCCGGCACGGGCGGCTGCGCTCGCCGATCAGCGCCATGCGGCAGGTCGTGTTCTCGCGGCCCATCTGGCGCATTGGGCGCGCTCCGGTCGCTCCCGGCGTCTCCACTGCGCCCGCAGTTGATGTCGTGCTGGAGCTACCGCCGGGCGGTTCGTCCAGCCGGCACGCCATCCCCACGCCAGGCGAAGGGCAGGCCGTGGCCCTGCGCGACGACCTGCCTGCGTCAGATCTGCGCCGCAGAGTCTGGTCGCTCTCGACCCCGGCGATTGGCGAGCAACTGCTGGCGCTTGGCGTCGGCGTCTCCGATACCTTCCTCTCAGGCCACCTCTCGCCCTATGCCAGCGTTGTGCTGCACTATGGGCAGGCGACTGCGGTGGCGGCGGTCGGCGCGGCTGGCCTGGTCTCGTGGATCGTGCTGACGGCGTTCTTTGCGGTGAATGTCGGCGTGACGGCGTTGGTGGCCCGCGCCACAGGCGGACGCGACCCCCGACTGGCGGTGCGCGCGGCGGCGCAGGGCATCCTGATGGGCGCGCTGATTGGGCTGGCGCTGGTGGCGCTGGCCGTGCCGCTGGCCGACATCCTGACCGTCGCGCTCGGCGTGGATGGCCAGGTGGCGCAACTCGCCGCGCAGTTCATCCGCGTATCGAGCCTGGGCTTGCCGGCGGCGGGCGTGGCCTCGGCGTGCACAGCGGCGATGCGCGGCGCAGGCGACACGCGCCGCCCGGTGCTGGTGATGCTGCTGGTCAACGGCGTCAACGTCGCGGCCTCATGGCTGCTGCTCAATGGCGATACGCGGCTCGGCATTCGACCGATCGGCGTCACTGGCTCGGCGGTCGGTTCAGCCGCCGGGTGGACGCTCGGCGCGGTGATGGCGCTCTTCCTGCTCAGCCGCCGCCACCCGCTGGCGCCGCGCCTCTCGCGTGCGGCGCTGCGCTTCGACCGTGGCGTGGCCGTGCGCGTGCTGCGCATCGGCCTACCCTCGGCGGCGGAGTTGATTATCTTTCAGATGGGCGTGCTGACCTTCAATCGGCAGGTGATTCAGCTTGGCGCGACCGACTACGCCGCGAATATCACCATCAACACCGTGGAGAGCATCGGCACGCTGCCCGCGTTCGGCTTCAGCGTGGCGGCCACCGCGCTGGTTGGCCAGGCGCTCGGCGCGCATAGCCCCAGGCTGGCGGCGCGCGCGACGATGGCGGCGCTCTGGCCGTGCCTGGCGGTGACGGCGGCGCTGGGCCTGCTGGCGTTGGCCGTGCCACAGGCGCTGCTCGGCCTCTTCGTCGCCGACCCGGCGGTGTTGCAGGCCGGGGCGCTGGCGCAGCGGCTCTCGCTCATCATCCTGCCAGCGTCGGGCGCGACCTTCATCTTCAACGGCGCGCTGCGTGGCGCGGGCGATACCAAGTTCCCGGTGATCGTGCGGGCGGCTGGCTCGTGGGGGCTGCGTGTGCCGCTGGCGGCGCTGCTCATCCCGCTGCTGGGCCTGCCCGGTGGGCGCATCGCCATGGCGCTCGACTACTGCGCCCAGGCGGGCCTCGCCTACTGGCGCTTCCGTAGCGGCAAGTGGCGCAAGACGCGCGTGTAGGCGGACGAACGGGCCAGCCGAGCGCTTGCGTGTGGTTGGCTCGCATCCTATACTGAGCGCAGGCTCTCAAGTTCACTTGACTGCCGAAGAAGTCAAGCCGTTTCGCCAGCTAAGCAGCTCATCCGAGCGTCTAGCACACCGCAAGCGGCGGCGGCGCCTGCTCGGATCACTCTGAGGGCCAAGGTATGACAAACATCCTCACCTCGCTCTCCATCTCTCACCCCGTGCAAGCAATCATTGTCGGCGCCGTGCTGGCGTTTCTCACGGCACAAGTCATCATGAATGTCGTGGTGAACGCTGCGACGACGACCGTCAACGGGTGGCGTACCACCATGAAAGCTGGCCAGCCCGGCAATGGTATCCTCCTACGGGCTGCCTTTGCCAGAGTCCTGCCCGCCGTCAATGTGGCGCAAGAGGCGGCGTACTGGACGACGACCAAGGACAGCGCAGGGCAGACGTTGCGCGGCCAGCGCGACTACGTCCTGCAGTTTCCTGCAGGACAACTCCCGCCGAACGAGGCCTTCTGGTCGCTGACCATGACCGATGTGGTCGGGTTCATGGTGAAGAACCCCATTGATCGCTACAGCGTCGGCAGTCGCTCTGGCCTCACGCCGAACGCCGATGGCTCCATCGACCTGTATCTTCAGCGCACGGCGCCCGCCGGTCACGAGTCCAACTGGCTGCCGACGCCGGCAGGCAATTTCAAGCTGATGCTCCGCGCATATCTGCCTGGACGTGCGATCCTCGATGGCGCGTACCACGTGCCGCCCGTCAAGAGCGTGCGGTGATGTGAGATGAACCGATTGATTCTGAAATACGGCTATCCCATGACGTTTGTCATCCTGGCCATCCTCGCCTGGACCGTCTACAGAATCTTCTCTGCGGGGGGGAGTGGGCTCCTTGGGTTCGTCGTCGTGGCCGTCATCGTCTGGGGACTCGGCACGGTCGTGTTCCTGTATCTGTGGCCAACCTTCGCGTACAGCGCCTTCAAACGAGCGGTCGTTCAGCATGGGCTGGGCGGCGGCCCCATCCCCGTCAATACACTCTACGCGACGCCCACTCGCGTTTCGCCCGCAGCGTCGAACGCCAGCTTGTTAGCCACCGGGACCGACGACGTGCTCTACGTCGGCGGCTGGCTCGACCTCGCCAACGGGCCGCTCGTGCTGCACGTGCCGGACATGGCGGGCCGGTACTACAGCGTGCAGTTCACGGATCCGTCGGACGGCGCTGATTTTGCCTACGTCGGCAAACGCGCCACGGGAACTGCGGCTGGCGAGTACCTCATCAGCGGGCCGGGCTGGAAAGGAACCGTGCCGCAGGGAATGGCGCCGATTGCGTCGCCGAACAAGTCGGCGCTCGTGGTCGGTCGTGTCTTTGTCGCGAGCGAGAGTGATCTCCCGACCGCCTACGGGCTGGCGCAGCAGCTACAGCTCACCCCACTCAGTCACTGATAACCCGCTGTTTTTCAGCATTTACGCGACATGGGAGAGGTGAGGCAGAGACAACCTGATCTCGTAAGAGTAACGTGAATCCTGGAGAAGCGCCTGCAGGCTGGCGGTTGCAACCGCGCCTGGAGGGCCAGCGGGCCGCGAAGTCTGCCTGCGCGGACTGGGAATCAGCGGCATGTGGACCCGCGCAGGCGGGTCTGGTGGCGGCGCGCGGCTGGATGACGTGGTCCGCGCCATGAAGCGGGAGCAGCTTTGCACATGGCCTTGGGCGTCTTCACCAGCACGGGGGTGGCTCATCTGCGCGTGCAGCAAGAGGCGGCGGTCGAGAGCCTAGGCGATCTGCTCCTCTACAGCCTGGACGAGCTGGAAGTCATCGCGGCGGACAAGGGCGGCGTGCGGGCGCTCCTGGATGCGAAGTGGCGCAAGGTCTACAAGGCGAGTGCCCCGCGTGGGCTGTTCACCCAGCGCGAGATGCGAGCGGCGTAGCGCGGCGGGCGTCTGGTAAAGGCCAGGTGTGCGCGCATACGTGTATCCCTGTGGCGCGGATCCACGATCATGCCACAATTTCGCCTGGCTTCACGAGCGCTCAGGGTTTCACCACTGGCGTGAGGGTGGCCACCGACAGTGGCTATGCGGTAAACCCCTTCGACTGCACCTGTATGTTGAGGGCCTCCAACCCCTCCATCACCTTGGCGCCTGTCAGGTAGGGGAGCATTGTCGTATCGCCCAGCGCGTTGTAGCGCACGAGCGCCGCCAGGTACGCGCCGCCAGCGAGCTGCTGCTCCGCGCGCGAGATCGTGCCGGCCGAGTCGCCGATGCCATAGGGCAAGCAGATGTTGTTGGCGTCGCACAAGTCGGTGTACCCGAAGTGGTTGGCCCCTGGGATCATCACCAGCGTCTTGGGCGTCCCACCGGTTGTGAAGACCCCCATCGGGTCGGCCCCTTGCATAGTATCCCGGCCACCGCCCAGCACCAGCAGGCGGTGCACATCGGTGCTGATGGTGCTGCCAACCGGGGCAATAAGCCCATAGGAGGGCGCGTTGCCGAACGCCGCCATCAGGCCCCCCGCCACCGTGGCCCCCCCGGCGCCGGTCGAATGGCCCACCAGGATTACGCGCGAGTAATCCAGCTGCTGGGCGAACAAGGTCTCGTTGAGCTCTTGCGCCAGGTAGTTGAAGTAGGCGAGCAGCACGACGCCGCGCTGCTCGAACGCATCCTGCAACTCCGGGGTCCCCACGTAGCCGCCGGGCAACCAGCTCAGGTCGGGGGCGACGCAGACGCAGCCCCAGGAGGCGACGTGGCGCAACAGCAACTCGACCGAGGTGAAGTCCCGATTGAGCGGGGACGCCACCTGGCAGCCTAATTCTGGGTCACGGAAGCCATGTGCGTAGAGGAGCAGTGGGTAGGGACCTTTGCTCAAGCTGAGTGGGTTCGGGGTGGGTACCCGGTGGTCGCGCACATTGCTCTCGTAGGGATAGTAGACTGCGGCGAGCACTTGCTTGGGCAATTCCCCGACTGGTATCAGTTGGCCATTCTTGCAGACCGTATTGTACCCGGGATCATCAAAAGCGCTGATAGGCATATCCTGCAGCGTGTAGGGATTAGGAAGGGCGGTGGTCCCTGCGGTCTCGCCCAGGATCAGCTTGTTGGTCTGGTACGGACCGGGGGCCACGGGCGACGGATAGGGCGTCGGGCTGGGGAAGATGTTGTTGGAAGGCGTCGGAGTGATGGCGCATGCGCTCAACAGCGCGGCGGTGCTCAGCCCAGCCGCCGCAAGAAACTCGCGCCGTGATAAGGTCTGCACTGGCACGCAATCACCTTGCCTTTCTTCGCCACCAGCGCCGGACGCATCCAGCGTCAGCACGCCATACGGCAGCGCGTGGCTAGCCGCCCAGCGAGTCGCCGCGCACCACTCGACCGCGCAGGTGTGCCAGCGCCCAGAGATACCCCTTTGGTTTGCGATTTGCGGTGCGTGCGTGAACGAGGGAGGTCATGGCCAGCCTACCAGAGGAGACCACCGAGCGCAATGACGTGGTTCACAGTTCACACGGCGCCACGATCCTGACGGCATGTTTGGCGATGAGGAGCATGCTAGCATACTGCCAAACACGCTCTTAGTCCGCGCGGAAGCCGCGTCGCTTCGTGTGCCGCTGCTCGATCTCCACATCATCGGCTGGCGAGTATTCGCTCTACACGCTGACGCAAGCGGTCCTGTACTCGTCCTGGTAGACGGTAGCACCGAGTATGTGTCAATGAGGTGTGCTGAGGTGTGGCGCGGTGGGAGAGGAGAAGCCCCCGCGCCCCCCCGGCCCACCACGCCACGCCGAAACAGACTAAAAATAATTGGCCGCC
>JAICSR010000429.1 GCA_025936795.1 Ktedonobacterales bacterium
GTCAAGGAGAACCGCAGCGCCTCGCTGATTGATCTGGGCGACGACGTGCTGGGCATCGAGTTTCACACCAAGATGAATGCGCTCGATGACGATATCGCGGCGATGCTGGCGGCGGGCGCAGAGGAGGCGAAGGCCAACTGGCGCGCCATCGTCGTGACCAACGACGCGCCCGATTTCAGCGTCGGCGCCAACCTCGCCCAGGTGCTGATGGCGGCGCGCATGCGCCAGTTCCCGCTGATCGAGCGCGCCGTCAACAATCTGCAACAGGCCAATATGGCGCTGAAGTTCAGTGGGACGCCAGTGGTGGTGGCGCCAGCCGGGCGCGTGCTGGGCGGCGGCTGCGAGATCGTGCTGCACGGCCAGCATGTGCGCGCGGCGGCGGAAACGTATATCGGCCTGGTCGAGGTCGGCGTCGGGCTGATTCCAGCGGGCGGCGGCTGCAAAGAGATGCTGCTGCGCTGGCAGACACTGGCGCAGAAGGTGACGCACGAGGGCGGCCCATTCGCGCCCGCGCGCCACGCCTTCGAGATCATCGCGGTCGCCACGGTCGCCACCAGCGCCGACGACGCCCGCACGTATGGCTTCCTGAAGAAGTCCGACGCTGTGACGCTCGACCGCGAGCGCCTGCTGGGCGACGCCAAGGCTGACGCGCTGGCGCTGGCGGCGGCGAAGGCGCGCGGCGAGTGGAAGGCGCCGGAGCCTGGCGTCATCCGTCCGGCGGGCGTTGGCGCGCGGCTGGCGCTGGAACAGCAGGTGGATAATCTACGCCTGCTGGGCAGAGTCAGCGCGCACGATGCGGTGGTGGCAGGCAAGCTGGCCTGGACGCTGACGGGCGGCGACCACTCGCCACTGGAGACGCTGACCGAGCAGGATATCCTCGATCTGGAGCGTGAAGCCTTCCTCAGCCTGTGCGGCATGCCCGCCACCCAGGCGCGCATGGAGCATACGCTCAAGACTGGCAAGCCGCTGCGCAACTGATCGCGCAGATTCACGCGACGGCACGCGACCCCTCCCCTTGGCGCTCGCCAGGTGGAGGGGTCATTTTCTCTGCCGCCCTGGCCATTTGGGGGTGTTGGCTACTGGACCGCAGGGGCTATAGTGTAGGGCATCGCGAAGCAATTGGGGGAGAGGAGCAGCGGCCAATGTGGCGTCACGACTCTGGGCGCGCGTTTGAGCATAGCGTGGGGCAGGAACGCAAGGAGACCGGGCGGCTGGAGGCGCTGAGTGATGGAGTCTTCGCCATCGCGATGACGCTGCTGGTGCTGGGCATCCCGATTCCGACCGCTGAGAAACTGCATGAGCAGCACCTGACGTTGCAAGCGGCGGTCCTGAACACCAGCGCCTTGCTGCCATTCCTCACCTATGTCATCAGCTTCCTGACCATCCTCGTCATGTGGATCAACCACCACTATATGTTTCAGTTTGTCGCGCGAATTGACCGATTTTTCGTCGTCGCCAATGGTCTGCTGCTGATGGTGATCGTCTTCGTGAACTATCCGACGGCGCTGGTCGCAAACTTCGTCGGGACCGCCGATGGCAGGTTCGCGGCAATCGTCTACAACGTGACGCTGATTACCGCGTCGCTGCTCTACAATGCGCTGTGGTTTCGCATCATTGGCCATCAGCGCCTGCTTGTCGCCGACGCTGACCCAGCGGAGGTTGCGAGCTACACGCGCCAGTATCTCTTCGGCGGCCCATTCTATGTGGTGGCGCTTGGGCTGGCGTTCGTCAATCCCGGCCTGAGCATCGCGCTGGATGCCGCGCTGGCGATCTTCTGGGCCTTCACGGGCAAAATCACGCGCACGCAGGTTCGCCAGATGACGGCGCGCCACGCGAAGGCGCCCAGCGCGGCGCCTGGCGAGAACGAGCGCTAGAGTGGCTAGTGGCGCGCATGGCGCCACAGACGCGCGCCCAGTGTTCGCATAGGTGTTTTGGAGCAGGGAAAGCGGCCAGGCGTCAGGTATACTTGAGAGCAGCGCCACGTATGATTGGTGTTGGGCGGAGGAGTGGTTGGTATGGTTGCGGAACTGCGACGCATGTCTGGCATGCGACATCTGTTGACCTCTCTGCTCGTGATCTGCCTCGCGGCGCTCGCGGCCTGCGCAACGACTGGCGGAACGTCGAGCGGAGGCGCCAGCCCGACGGCGCTTGCCGCCACGCCCACGGCGACCGGGAACGCCGCCAGCCCTACCACAGGGTCATCGGCTCCCACCGCAACACCCACATCAGCATCCGGGCCATCGCTCGCGCAATTGACGGTCTACGTTGGCTCTGGTGGCGGCAATTTCTTTGGCGTGAACGCGCAGACCGGCGCGCAGCGCTGGAAGACAACGGTTTCGGGTGAATCTAACAAGCCCTTCACCAGCAACGGCATCGTCTACGATGCGACACAGAGCGGCTATGTCTCTGCCATCAACGCCGGACACGTCTTATGGCAAAAGCAGGCGGACTCATCTGGCGGCGGCGTCACTGGCAGACCGCAGTTGTCCAACGGATTGGTCTATGGCGCGACCGACTCTGGCGTCATTTTCGCGCTGGACGCAACGACAGGCGTGCAGCGCTGGCGCTACCCAACTGGCGGCTCCATCAACGGCTCTGTCAACGTGCAGTCCGATGGCACGCTCTACGCAGGCTCCAGCGACGGCTATCTCTATGCGCTGACCGCCAGCGCGGGTACACTGCGCTGGCGCTATCAGGCGGCGCCCATCGAGTTCACCTCGCCAACCGTCAGCAACGGCGTCGTCTACACTGGAGCGGACGATGGCAACCTCTACGCCATCAATACCAGCAATGGCGCCCTTCGCTGGAAATTCCAGTCTGGCGGACAGATCTTTGGCAAGCCCGCCGTGGACAATGGCGTGGTCTACTTCGGCTCCAACGATCACTACCTCTATGCCGTCAGCGCCAGTTCAGGCCATCAGATGTGGCGATTCCAGGCGGGTGATAGCGTCACTGGCTCACCTGTGACCAGCGCAGGCGTCGTCTATGTCACCGCCTCGGACAGCACGCTCTACGCGCTGCATGAGAGCAATGGCGCGAAGGTCTGGTCCTTCCAGCGCAGCGGTGGATTCGACCGCGCCTGGCCCGTCATCACGCAGGGAGTGCTCTATATAGGCGCCAACGATGGTAATCTGTATGCGCTCAAAGCAGCCACAGGCGCGAAGGTCTGGAGCTTTGCGGCAGGCGACCCGCTCTCCTCGCCAACGGTTGGGCTGTAGCCCGCTCGGCTGGTCTCGCGCCGCCAACTCCCGCTGAGCCGCCACGAAGGCGCCCAGCGCGGTACCAGGCGAGACGGAGCGATAGGGCGTTGATTGGAA
>JAICSR010000317.1 GCA_025936795.1 Ktedonobacterales bacterium
CGCGCCCCGCCACCCCCCTCCGGCCACTGCGGGTGTCCCCTGGCGCCGGCCTGGGGGGGCCGCCCCCCAAAACCCCCCCCCCTTGCTTGGCGCGCCGGCGCCGGGAACGCGCTACGTGGAACGGCCTACGAGTGCGTGTCGTTGAGCGCTACGTCGTCCACGAAGAAGTCGGATGCCAGCGAGGAGTCCGTCTTGCCCTGGAAGTAGACCTCTACCTGTTTGCCTGAGTAGGCGCTCAGCGCGGAGGTCACATCGAAGGAGTAATGGACCCAGCCGTTGGTGACGTTGGCATTACACTTCGTCTGAACGGTCTTGATGATCGCGCCGCCGCTCGTGCGAATGCGCGCGTAGAAGTTGTCATAGCAGGTGCTACCGGACGCCTCGCTGGTGTCGCTATAGAACCAGTAGCTGAGGACAACTTTGGTGGTCGTGCTTGGCAGAGTCACGGTCTGCCAGATCTGGTCGTTGCAGTAGTCATACCCGCACAGCCACGCGCTGTAGCTGCCGGTATGCGGGTTGGTCGGGTCAATGATCTGATAGCCGGCTGCCGACGATTCCACCCACGGCGACTGCCCACTCTCGAAGCCAGGGTTACTCAGCAGTTGCGTGGTGGTTCCACCGCTGGTGGTCACGGTGAAGCTCGACGACGAGGTGGCCGTCCCGTTGGGGGTGGTGACGCTGATCGTACCCGTCGTCGCGCCGCTCGGCACGCTGGTGGTGATGCTGGTCGAGCTGGCGACGGTGAAGCTAGCCGACGTGCCGTTGAACTTGACGGCGGTCGCGCCCGTGAAGTTGGTCCCGGTGATCGTCACGCTCGCCCCAACCGCGCCCGACGTTGGGCTGAAGCTGCTGATCGTCGGCGGATTGCTCGCCACCGTCACGGTGAAGCTCGACGACGAGGTGGCCGTGCCAGCGCCCGTAGTGACGCTGATCGTACCCGTCGTCGCGCCGCTCGGCACGCTGGTGGTGATGCTGGTCGAGCTGGCGACGGTGAAGCTAGCCGACGTGCCGTTGAACTTGACAGCGGTCGCGCCCGTGAAGTTGGTCCCGGTGATCGTCACGCCCGCTCCGACAGGCCCGGAGGTTGGGCTAAAGCTGCTAATCGTCGGTGGGCCGCTGGTCGTCGCGCCTGCGGCGTCGCGCGCCAGATTCCACACATCTGGTGTGCCGATGCCAGAGGCCAGATCATAGCCGCTGGTGGATGGATAGTAGAGGTTGTTGCCAGAGGTGACATCGTGGTAGCCGGTGTAGGTCTGGCTCGTGTTGAAGAGCGTATACAGCTCTGCGCTGGCGCTGCCAAACGTCGGCTTGCTCTGCCCGGCGAGATACTGGTTCATGTCGGCGGTCGCGCTCGTCCACAGCGGGGCCGCTGCGCTCGTGCCGCCAACCGCGATCCAGCCGGAGGAGGAACAGCCCGCCGCCGTCACCGTGCAATAGACTGAGTAGCCGGTGTTCGGGTCGGCGTCAGCTGAGACGTCTGGCACCTCGCGCTTGCCATTGGAGTAGCTATTTGTGACGCCAGGGCCACTCTGATAGCTGGGCTTGGCGAAGTAGGTGCTGAGGCCGCCGCCGCCGCCCGCGCCTTTCGGGCTGCGCTGGGTGTCGCTGGCATCCGACCAGACGGACTCGCTGCTGTAGGCGCCGCCTGAGCCAGTATTGAGCGTCGTGCCGCCCACGCCGACCACGTGCGGATCATCGGCAGGCGAGTCAACGGCCAGGGTGCTGGTGTTACAGTCATAGGCGCCCGAGTCGCCAGATGCGGCGAAGAACGCCTGCCCCTGCGCTGCGCCCTGCGCAAAGATGTTGTCGAGGGCAGCCAGTTCTGAGGTACCAGAGGCGCTCTCGCACTCACCCCAACTGGTGCTCATGACCTTGGCGGTGTTGTCGGTCACGATCCGGTTGTAGGTATCGTTGACGCCTGTGGTGCTGTTCGGGCCAATGTAGATGTGTTGCGTGGCGCCGGGCGCGATGGCGGAGACCACCTCCATGTCCAGCTCGACCTCGATGGCGCCAGCCCCAGCGGTGGTGGAGGCTCCATCTACCACGACATTGCTGTACTTCGCCGAGCCAAGGCCGTAGTTGCTGAGATAGGCGTTGATATCCGACGCCTTGTAGCTATCTAGCTCGAAGATCGCGACGGTCTGGCCTGCGCCATTGTCACTTGCGATCAGCGAGTTCATGTCGTAGGCCGTGCGCAGCTCGCTCGGCGTGTAGCCACCGCCGGGACCACTGCCCGCAAGCGGCGCCGTCGCCTGAGTGGCCGCCGCCGTCGTCGTCGCGCCAGCATGACGGTAGACGGCGACATTGTCGAGACCGCCCACGTTCAGGATCATCCCGGCGAGCGCGGCTGGCACAGACGGCTCGACCGTCGGCGCATAGACGCTGCGCCCATGATAGCTATAATCGGCGATGTGCGTCTGGAACGTCGCCTCCACCTTGGCGACTGAGCCACTGGCGTCAATCAGCAAGTGATTCGAGGAGACCGAGCTCACGTTCAACCCATTGCTCTTGAGGAACGCCACGACTGCATCCACCGTCGCCTGGTCCGGGCCAAACTGGGCGGCGAACTGGGCGGGCGTCAGATACTGATGATAGAGTGGCGAGCCAACGGTGTTCTGCGCGGCGATCAGCGCATCGAGCGCATCGGGATTTCGCAGCGGCAGCGCGATGGAGAGGGCAAGCCCGCGTGCGCCATCAGTCGGATGCAAGGGGTGTAACCCCCGCACGCCGGGAACGAGGTGGCCGAGGATGGTGTAGCGCCCGACGCTTTTCGTGGGGCGCCCATGGGCAGGGCTGGCAAAAACGGCAGTTGGTGAAAAGGCGACCAGGCTGATCGCAGCCAAAAGCGCTGCGATCACATGCAGCGACCACTTACGAATGTGCATTCGCGTCCTTCCTCACAGTCACTCCTCCAACTCCTCATCGAGCTGGATGGAGCCTGGAAAACAGCGCAACATGAACGTCTTCTCGCGCCGATGCGAGAAGAGGGACGTTGATGATGGTTGCGAGAAACGAAGGACTCTCCCTCAGAAGGGGAGCAGGGGCGACACTCGTCGCTAAGCGAAACCTCCTTTCGCCGCACGTGTAGGCTCCATCGCCAGGGCATCGCTACGCTTGCACGCATGTGCGGCAGGTGTGGCGACGACGCCAGCGCCGGTTGGTTGTGCAAGCAATGTACGCAAGTATACTGACTGGCGGTGTTTTGTCAACCCCCTGCTTGTTACCAGCTAACAAACGGGCTTGCGCTACAATACGGAGCGTCACGTCGTGCGGGCGCAATCGCTCGCAGCGTGCATCTGGCAGGGGAACAACTCCCCGCAGCGGAGAAGAGGGCAGAGCAGACATGGCGCTTCAGTTTGGCGTGTTCGTGCCACAGGGCTGGCGGATGGACCTGGCGGAGATCGCTGATCCGGTCGAGAAATACGAGGCGATGACGCGCGTGGCCAAACTGGCCGACGCGACGCCGCAGATGGATAGTATCTGGGTCTACGACCATTTCCATACCGTGCCGACGCCAGAGCTTGAGACCGTCTTCGAGGCGTGGACGATCACGGCGGCGCTCAGCCGCGATACCCAGCGCGTCAACATCGGGCAGATGGTGACCTGCAACGGCTACCGCAACCCCGCGTTGCTGGCGAAGATGGCCTCGACGGTGGATGTGCTGAGCCACGGGCGGCTGTACTTCGGTCTGGGCGCTGGCTGGTATGAGCACGAGTGGCGCGCCTATGGCTACGGCTACCCGGAGACCCGCGAGCGCATGCGCGCCTTCCGCGAGGCCTGCGACATCATCGTGAAGATGTGGACGGAGGACTACCCGGAGTACCACGGCGAGCACTACACGATTGACAAGCCGATCAACGAGCCGAAGGGCGTGCGCAAGCCGTACCCCTCCTTCTGGATTGGCGGCGGCGGTGAGCAGGTGACGTTGAAGCTGGTGGCGAAGTACGCGAATGCCGCAAATATCGGCGGCGGCGACCCAGATGTGGTGCGCCAAAAGCTGGCCGTGCTGAAGGGGCACTGCGAGGCGCTGGATCGCGACTACGACGCGATCATCAAGTCGACCAATCTGGTTGTCTACCCCATCGCGCCAGGCGCCGACCCAGAGAAGGCGACAGCGAAGCTGCAACAGTCGCTCGGCATGAACCTCGATCAGTTGCGGCAGAACGGCTTCATCGGCGACCCCGACGACGTCACCCGCAGGCTAGAGGCGCTGATCGCCGCCGGAGCCAACTACATCATCTTCTACATCCCAGGCATCGCCTACGATCAGGAGCCGTTCCAGCGCATCATCGAGCAGGTCTTGCCGCGCCTGGGGTAGCAGCCCTCACCCCCGACCCCTCTCCCAGAGGGCGAGGGGAGCAGCAGCGGACGCAAAAAGCCCCTCTCCCGCCGCCGCGGGGGTGGGGTTGGGGAGGGGGCCGCGCTAGCCTGCGCTGACCGGGCGCTCGCCCAGCGTGACCGTGATGGTGATCTGGTTGGTCCCGCGCACGATGGTCAGCGTCGCCTGCGCGCCAGGGGTGTCATTCAGCAGCGCGCTGGAGAGGTCATCGTTGCTGGCGACGGTCTGCCCGTTGACGGCGGTGATGACGTCGCCGGTCTGCACGCCAGCCTGCTGCGCCGGACTCTGCCCGGCGGCGTCGTTGGCGAAGCCCGCGACCAGCACGCCACTCTGCGTGGACAGCCCATTGGACGCGGCGATCCGTGGCGTCACGTCTTCCGCCTGGATGCCCATGAAGCCCTGCCCACTGCTGGTGAGGCTGCCATGCGCGATGAGCTGCTCGGCGACATACTCCACACGGTTCGAGGGAATCGCATAGCCGATGCTGTTGGCGGGGCCGCCTGAC
>JAICSR010000538.1 GCA_025936795.1 Ktedonobacterales bacterium
CGATCAGGTCAATCCGCTGCTGGTGGCGATGGCGCCGGAGCCGCGCGGGCGCTGGCTGGCGCTGTTGGCGCACTGCGCGACGGCGCGGGGATCCGCTCCCAGCCAGAAGTGGCTGCGCGTGGGCAGAGAGATCAGGGCAGCGCTCGGCGAGACCTTCGCCGCCGGAGCGAGTGACCTGCTGACTGCCTTTCGCGTGAGCGCGAACAAGCCGCCTGCCTATGAGGAGCATTCATTCAAGCTGCTGAACAACGGCAGCGTGCTTGACGAGCGCAACGCCGATCTGCTGCGTGGGCTGGTCTGGCTCTGCGCCGATGTGGAGGATGCGCGGCTGGTCGCGGCGCTGGGCGACGGCGCGCTGGCGGGCTACCACAAGCTGACCGGGCATGGGCCACGCTGCGCGAAGGTGGGCGGCGCCTGTGTGTATGCGCTGCAGCACGCGCCCAATCTGAGCGGCGCCGCTCAGTTGGAGCGCGCTCGCCACAACGTCAGGCAGCCGCAATATCTGAAGGGCATCGAGCGTGCGCTAGATGCCGCCGCGACAGCAGCGGGCATCGCGCGCGAAGACCTGGAGGAGCTGACCGTTCCGACCTTCGACCTGGTTGATGGGCGGCGCAGTGTGGTCATCGGCTCCGCGACGGTGGACCTGGAGGTCGCAGGCTCAGAGGTAGCGCTGCATTGGCGCGACGCCGATGGCAAGCCGCGTAAAGCTGAGCCAGCCGAGGTCAAACGCGACCACAAAGCTGAGGTGAAAGACCTGAAGCGCCTGCGCGATGATCTGGCGGGCATGCTCGCCGCCCAGAGCGCCCGGCTGGAGCGCCTGCCCCTGACGGAGCGGCGCTGGCCGCTGGCCATCTGGCGTGAGCGCTATCTCGATCATCCGCTGGTGGGGCTGCTGGCGCGGCGTCTGATCTGGCGCTTCGAGTTCGATGGTCGCCGAGTGGATGGCGCCTGGCTGGCGGGCGCGCTGGTTGGCGCCGACGATCAGCCGCTGGCCCTGCCCGACGACACGGTAGTCACGACCTGGCATCCCGTCTTCGCCACGGCGGCTGAGACGCTGGCCTGGCGCGAGTGGCTGGAGCGTCATACGATCACGCAGCCCTTCAAGCAAGGGCGCCGCGAGGTCTATCTGCTGACCGACGCCGAGCGCGCGACGCGCGTCTACTCCAACCGCTTCGCCGGCCATATCCTGCGTCAGCACCAGTTCAACGCGCTCTGCGCCGCACGTGGCTGGCGCAACACGCTGCGCCTGATGGTGGACGACGAATACCCTCCGGCGACGCTCGAACTGCCGCGCTGGAATCTGCGCGTCGAATATTGGATCGAGGGCGCGGGCGACGCCTATGAGGTGGACACCAACGCGACCGGCACGTACTTGCGTGTCAGCGCTGATCAGGTGCGTTTCTACCGGCTGGACGCGTCGCCGAATTACGCGCATGCGGGTGGCGGCGGCTACTATACTCAGCGTGCCTGGCAGCGGCGTGGCGCCACAGTCGCGCCGCAGCATGAGCCTGTGCCACTTGAAGAGATTCCGGCGCTGGTCTTCTCGGAAATCATGCGCGATGTAGACCTCTTCGTCGGTGTGGCGAGCGTGGGCGCCGACCCCACCTGGCAGGATGGCGGCCCACAGGGACGCTACCGCGACTACTGGCAGGCCTACAGCTTCGGCGACCTCTCGACCTCTGGCGAGCAACGCCGCCAACTGCTGGAGCGCCTGCTGCCGCGCCTCACCATCGCCGACCGCTGCACGCTGGATGCGCGCTTCCTGCGGGTGCGCGGCGACCTGCGCGAGTACAAGATTCATCTCGGCTCCGGCAATATCCTGATGGAGCCAAACGACCAGTATCTCTGCATCGTGCAGAGCCGAGGCGCGAGTGTCGCTGGCGGCGATGTCTACCTGCCTTTCGAGGGCGACAACACGCTGGCAATCATCCTCTCGAAGGCGTTTCTGCTGGCCGCTGATACCAAGATCACCGACCCGACCATCACGCGGCAGATCAAAGTAAGCTGACCGGCCCGCAGAGACATGAGGATGCATCGGCAGGCTTGCTTTGTCGGATGTGGGAGCGTCTTTCGGCATCGTTAGAGCAAGTCCGTTTGGAGTGTTGGCAATGGCGCCACGCCAACAACCGAGTCGGATTCAGTATTACCCTCTTCTGTCATATTCGGCACGCCGGATGCAGGCTCTCCTCCTGAAAGAAGGAGGCATCGCCATGAGCAGAACGCGCCCGGCCACG
>JAICSR010000399.1 GCA_025936795.1 Ktedonobacterales bacterium
AGACCTGCTTGTCATCACACATCCATCGGAGCGGCCTCGCCTGCCTGTTCGCAGCGGATGGCGTGCTCGTGGGCATGTCGCGCGCGGCGCTACGCGAGACGGACGGGCGACACATCGGAGTGATTGACGCGCCGGGGCTGATCCCCGCATGGCGCAGTGTGGACCTCTATCGCGCGCTGATGCTGCATGCTGTCGGCTGGCTGGCGCCGCAGCGCCCCGCCGAGTATATCGTAGACTCGTGGGGCGACGACCCAGCGGTGATCGCAGCGTACCTGGCGCTGGGCTTCTCCGTCAGCCAGCGCGAGGCCATGTTCTATCGGCAGCTAGCCAGCGGTTGAAACCGCGCCTCAAGGGACTTTCAGGCCCACAAGGTCCGCCTACGCGGACCCGAATCCGGACGTGGACCCGCGCAGGCGGGTCTGGTGGCGGCCGCAGCCACCTTCAGGCGCGGTTTCAACCGCCCGCCGATCCCCGCCGATCCCCGCCGATCCCCGCCGCTGCTGGCTGCTCTCCCATGCCTTGACAGCGCGCGCCCGCACGCTATACTTTCTGAAGTGAGCAGCGCGATGAATGGCGAGCGCGATAGCGGCGCGATAGCGGCGCGATGAGGTGGGATGGCGTGAGCGAATCGAGCATGCGGATTCTGGGGCTGACGGGCAGCTTGCGCACCGGCTCGTACAACATGGGGCTGCTACGCGCAGCGCAGGAGCTTGCCCCAGCGGGGATCGAGATCGAGATCGCCGATATTCGCGGCGTGCCACCGTATAATGAAGACCTGAACCACGACGGTGGGCCAGATGCTGTGCGCCATCTGAAGGCTCAGGCGCACGCGGCCCATGCACTGCTCTTTGCAGTTCCGGAGTACAATTACTCGATGACCGGCGTGCAGAAGAACCTTGTTGATTGGCTCTCGCGTCCGGTCGAAGGCAGTCCGCTGCGCCACAAGCCAGTCGCGCTGATGGGCGCAGGGGCACGGTTCGGCACTGTGCGGGCGCAACTGGCGCTGCGACAGGTATTTCTCTTCACCGAGAGCTATGCGATGATCAAGCCAGAGCTGATGATTCCAAATGCGCCGGAGCATTTTGACAGCGATGGACGGCTGATTGATGAAGCGCTGCGGCAGCGTGTGCGAGCGATCGTCGAGGCGCTCGCGCAATGGGCGCGCCAGGTCAGCCTACGCTAACGTCGGGGACACTGGCGCAGTCAGCAGATACAACTTGTTCCAGGGGCGGGGATGCGGCGAGGGCCGTTTCCTCGCTCCAATGTTTTTCTGTGGAAGCTCAGGCGTAGGCGGATCGAACTCGCCTGAACGGACGCTAGACAGCGGTTTGGCGGCAGCGAGACCGAGAAGAGTAGGCGCATGCGAACGTTGACGATGATCGGCGCGGTGGCGCTGATTCTGATTGTGCTATGGGACATCTTCGAGACGATTGTGCTGCCGCGCCGCGTGATACGCCATGTGCGACTCACTGGACTCGTCTATGAGTCCACCTGGGCGCCATGGTCAGCCATCGGGCGGATGATTCATAAGGGGGGCCGACGCGAGACATTCCTCAGCCTGTATGGCCCACTTGCCTTGCTGCTGCTGCTCTTTGTCTGGGCGACGGGGCTGATCGTCGGGTTCGCGACGATTCAGTGGTCGCTTGGCTCACAGCTCGTCTCTCCCTACGGCCATTTTGGCTTCATCACCGACCTCTACGTCAGTGGTACGACCTTCTTCACGCTCGGTCTGGGCGATGTGGTCCCCAACGCCGGATTGTCGCGCGCCGTGACAGTGATCGAGGCCGGCGTCGGTTTCGGCATTCTGGCGCTGGTCATCGGCTATCTGCCAGTGCTGTATCAGGCGTTTTCGCGGCGCGAGGTCTCCATCTCGCTGCTCGACGCCCGCGCTGGCTCGCCGCCGAGCGCAGTGGAGCTGCTACGCCGCCACATGCGCGACTTTGGCGTGGAGGCGCTGACAGCCCAGCTACGCAGTTGGGAGGCATGGGCCGCTGAGTTGATGGAGAGCCAGCTCTCTTATCCCTCGCTCAGCTACTTCCGCTCGCAGCACGAGCATCAGTCGTGGCTGGCCGGGCTGACGACGATTCTGGACACCTGCGCGCTGATCATCGTCGGGGTAGATGGCATCCCGGCGCAGCAAGCGCGCCTGACCTTCGCGATGGCGAGGCACGCGGCGGTAGACTTGAGCCAGGTATCTGGCACGAAGCCAGATGAGCATTGCCATATCCGCCTGCCAGAGGATGCGGTCGCCCAACTGCGTGAGCTGCTGGAGCAGGCGGGCGCGCCTCTGCGAGAAGGCCCAGACGCCGACGCAAAGCTGACGGAGCTACGCAAGCTCTATGAGCCTTACGTCTTCGCGCTCTCGCATCGGCTGCTGATGGACCTGCCTCCCTGGCTGCCCGGCGATGACGAAGTGGACGCCTGGCGCTCCAGTCCATGGGAGTTTGCGCCACAGACCGACGAGGACCTGCATGCCAGCCAGCTTCAGGCGCTGGAGTTTGGCGCGAAATAGCGCCGGACGCGCTAGAATAGAGTGGATGCTGGCGACGTGAGTGGTTCGCCGCCAGCGACGGATATGGCGACTGGGAGGGTAGTTCATGCGGTTCGGCATCAATGTTCCCAACTTTGGCCCGACTGGCGATGCGCGGCTGTTGGCCGATCTGGCGCATGAGGCTGAGCAGCGCGGCTGGGACGGCTTCTTCCTCTGGGATCACATTGGGGCCGACTGGGGGCCAGACAATCCCTTTGCCGATCCGTGGCTGGCGCTGACGGCGATGGCGATGACGACCAGCAAACTCACGCTGGGGCTGGTCGTGACGCCACTACCTCGGCGGCGACCGTGGAAGGTGGCGCGCGAGGCCGTCACGCTCGATCACCTCTCCGGTGGGCGCTTGATTCTGGGCGTGGGCATCGGCGGCGATCACGGACAGGAGTTCAGCTGCTACGGCGAGTCCACCGACGACAAGCTACATGGCGCGATGCTGGATGAAGCGCTGGAGGTCATCACGGGGCTATGGAGCGGCGAGCCGTATAGCTTCGAGGGCGCGCACTATCAGATTCATGGCGCACGCTACCTGCCGACCCCGCTTCAGCGCCCGCGCATCCCCATCTGGGTCGCGGCGGTCTGGCCCAACAAGAAGCCGATGCGCCGCGCCGCGCGCTGGGATGGCCTCTGCCCGCTGATGGACAATCAGCAGATGTCAGCCGATGATCTGCGCGAGGTGATGGCCTTCGTGCGGCCACTGCTGCCGCCCGACAAGCCATTTGACGTGCTGGCGTATGGCGGTACGACTGGAACCGACGCCGCTGCGGATGGCGCAAAGGTTGGCGCCTATCGAGACGCTGGCGCGACGTGGTGGCAGGAGAGTATGGCGCCCGACGACACGCTCGCCTACATCCGCGAGCGCATCCGTCTGGGGCCGCCGAAACTGCCCGACGCCTGACAGAGCGCCTGGCGTGTGGTTGACGCAATTGATATGGCGCTCCTCTGGCGCAGGGCGCCCTCGGTGGAAAGTGATTAGCCATCCTCATGGCGAACGTGCAGAGCGCGTCTTTGCGTGCGACGGATGGGCATGTCTACGACGCGATCATCGTCGGCGCGGGCGTTGCAGGCTTGCTGGCCGCCTATGAATTGCTGCGCAGCCGCCCCGGCGCGAGCGTGTTGGTGGTAGACGCTGGCCTGCCACTAGAGCAGCGCCGCGCGCAGCCGACGGC
>JAICSR010000232.1 GCA_025936795.1 Ktedonobacterales bacterium
GCACGTCGCAGACCCAGGACCTCTCGATGGACTGGGATGCGCGCTCCCCGATAGACGGCGCGACCCGCGCACGCGACCGCATCATCTTTGGTCCCGCCCTCGCGTACAGCAGAGATGTCGCTGCGGCCATCGAAGCTGAACGCCCCGATGTCGTCGTGACAGATTACCTGCTGCTGGGCGCCTACGTGGCAGCGGAATGGGCGGGTCTGCCGCTCGCCGCCCTGGTCCACACCGTCTATCCGCTACCCGCCCCTGGGCTGCCACCGTATGGCATGGGCTTTTCGCCCGCGAAGGGTGCGCTGGGTCATGTGCGCGATGCGATCTTCACGCAGATCTTCCGCCGCTTCTATAGTGCGGGTCTGGGCAAACTGAATCAGGTGCGCACAGAGTGCGGCTTATCTCCGCTCACCTCCGTCTTCGAACAGTTCGCGCGCGCCGATCGTCTCCTGGTGATGACCAGCCCGACGTTCGATTTCCCCGGCGTTATCCTGCCATCCAACGCACGCTACGTCGGCCCGCAACTCGATGATCCCGCGTGGCTCACGCCGTGGGAACGCCCAGCATCAGACGGTGGCCGCAAGCCGCTGGTATTAGTGAGCCTCAGCACAACCTGCCTACGACAGGAAGACCTGCTGCGACGCATTGTCGCAGCGTTAGCCGACCTACCAGTCCAGGCGGTGGTTACGCTTGGCCCGGCGCTCCAGGGAGACGACTTCTCGCTGCCTGCGAATGTGCAGGCGGAGCCATACCTTGCGCATGTCCTCGTCTGTCCTCAGGCGGATCTTGTCGTCACACACGGCGGCCACGGTACGGTCATTACCGCGCTGAGCGCAGGCGTACCACTCGTATGTCTCCCGCTCGCCAGAGATCAGGGGGATAATGCCGCGCGTGTCGTCTGGCAGGGCGCAGGAGTCCGGCGCGCAAGTACGGCGAGCGTGGCGGAACTGCGCCGCGCGATCCGTCTCGTGCTGGAGCAGCCGCAGTACCGTGCGGGAGCGCAGCGAGTGGCGGCGGGAATCGCGCGCGAAGGTGGACCCGCCACAGCAATTGCGGAGGTGGAACAACTGGCGGGTTCATCGGTCAGCGTGTCTGGGTAGCCGATGACATTCGCAGCGACTCATCGGCTTGGCGATGGGGCCGAGCAGAATTGCCTGTCAGCCACGCATGGTTGAGCAGGGGATCAAACATGGTCAAGGGAGATTGAGCTATGGATATCACTGTCAGCACTGTCATCGCCCAGCCCAGCGCGGTCGTCTTCGACTTTGTCAGCCGCTACACGAACGATCCAGACTGGCGAGCAGGGATCGTCGAGATGACGCAAACACCGTCGGGGCGGCCACAGGTCGGCGTGAAGATGGTGGAAGTTGGACGCTTCTTCGGGATGAAAACAGTCACTGCGGGCGAGGTCACGCGCTATGCGCCCGACTGTGAGATCGCTTTCGCCGGGCGGATGGCGGATGGGACTCACGTCTCGGGCAAACGCATGGTTGAGCCAGCACGAGGGGCAAGTGAGCAGACCCACTTCACCTATCAGCTCACGGTGCGCCTGCACGGAACTATGCGCCTGTTTGGCCCAGTGATGGCTGCGAGCATGCAGCGACGCTGCGCCAACGATCTGCTGCGCTTGAAGCAACGCCTGGAAGCCGCAAGCGCGGCGACCTCGCAACGGTCCAGCGGCGCGGCTGTTCGGTGAGCCGCATCCCCACGTCACGTGGTCAGGTGACTATCCGCAGACTGCGAGGTACGGTGACTACTGGATCAGTTTGTCAGGTGGATGATGTGGCTGACCTCTGTGGCGCTCCAGTGGAAGCTCCATCGGCTTGAGCGGTCAGGCGCGCGGCAGGTGATGGTTGAACCGCCTGCTCGCCCTCACCCGTCGTCTCACCCGTCGTCTCGCTTGTCGTCTCGCTTGTCGTCTCGCTGGCCAGGGGCAGCGTGAAGGCGAAGACGCTGCCGCGCCCCAGGCGGCTCTCGGCCCAGATGCGCCCACCATGTAGCTCGACCAGATGCCGCGCGATGGCCAGGCCCAGGCCAGTGCCAGCCGCCGCCTGCGCCTGCGAGCCTGCCTGCTGGCTGCTCGCCTCTCGCCCATCCTCTCCGCCCGATTCATCCTGCTCCTGCTCTGGCTGTCCCGCCGCTGGTTGGCGTGTGCGGGCGCGGTCAGCCTTGAAGAAACGCTCGAAGACGCGCGGCAGGTCTTCATCGCTGATGCCCACGCCGTTGTCGCTAACGCGCGTCACCAGCATTGGCCCTGCCGCGATCCGTTGCTGCGCGCCGGAGCCGCCTGCGAGGCTGAGCGCGCCAGATGGATTGGCTGGCCGAGCGTCCTCTGCGATGACCTCCGCCGAGACAGTCACCTGCCCGCCAGCATCGGTGTACTTCAAGCCGTTGTGGATCAGGTTGACCAGCACTTCGCCGATACGTTCGCCGTCGCAGAGCGCGTCGGGCAGCGCGTCGGGCAGGCTGGCGACCAGCGCGACACCGCGCTCCTCACTCAGTGGGCGCATGCGCTCGATGACCGCCTCGATCAGCGCGGCCATGTCGGTTGGCTCAGCATGCAGCGTGATCTTGCCCGACTCGATGCGTGAAAGTTCCAGCAACTCAGCCACCATCTGCGCCAGATGGTCAGCCTCGGCTGAGATGCGTATGGCGAAACCGCGCGCCGCTGCCGGGTCGCGGTCGAGCGCACTCACCAGCGTCTCGGCCAGCAGTTTCATGGCGGCGAGCGGCGTGCGTAGCTCGTGCGAGACATGCGCCACGAAATCGCGCCGCACGGTTTCGAGCCGCCGCAACTCGGTCAGATCTTCGATGGTCAGCGCGAGGTCGGTCACTACGTCGCTTTCGTCGCCGTCGAGCCGCAGCGGTGTGACGCTGACTCGCCACGTCTGCCCGGTAGTCACACGCTGAAACGTGCGCTCGCTGGCCTCGCCCAGCCGCGCCGCGCGCACCAGCAGTTGTGTGGTGTCGTAGTCCTGGATCACTGGCGCGGCGCCCCGCCCAATCACCTGCTCGGCTGACTGCCCCAGCAACTCAAGCGCCGCGGGATTGGCAAAGAGGATGACGCGCTCGCGGCTGGTGATGATGACCGGGCGCGGGTAGGCGGCCAACACACCGCTCAGCATGACGGTCGCACGGGTCGAGGCGGCGCGCAGGTGCTGATTCTCGCGTGCGGCGCTGGCGAAGAGACTCTCGGCGCGGGCGCGCTGCTGAGCGGTGGCGCGCATGTACGCCCAGGCGATGGCAGTCGTGATCAACGCCCCGGCGATAAAGGCGAGTGCGAGAGCATAGAACGTCATACTGGCGCCTGGCCCCGATGGGGCCTGTATCTACACAGCCTGTGTCTGGCCCACAGCGGGCCGTCATCTGGGCCTAACGTACTGTAGCACTGTAGCACATGGGCAGATCGCTGGCCGTGGCCAAACGCGCACGCCAGCGCCTCAGCGCACGGGCTGCGCGCTCGGCGCACCCACCAATGCCTGCGCGATGCGCTGCGCCAGATGCGCCGCGTCGAGGCCGTTGCGCTCACGCAAATAGGCGCCGCTGCCAACCACGGAGGGCGAAATCGTCACGCCGCAGGTCAACAGGCGGGCGTGCGGTCCCGGCGCGCAGGCCAGCGTCTCGGCGACGGCGCTGCCGAGGCCACCGACGGGCCGATGCTCCTCGACGGTGACGACGAGCGGGCTGCGTTCCGCTACGCGCAGCACAGCCGCCGTATCGAGCGGTTGAATCGTCGGCATACTCAGCACGCCCGCGCGAATCCCCTGCGCGGCGAGCAGGTCAGCCGCCTTGACCGCCTCGGCGAGAATCGCTCCCGTCGCGATGATGGCTACGTCGTCACCCTCGCGCAGGGTCAGCGCCTGCCCAAGCTGGAAGTCTGGCGCGCTCTGATGAATCGTCGGCTCGCCGCCCTTGCCCAGCCGCAGATAGCCCGGCCCCTCGTGCGCCAGCAGCGCCGCCGTCGCCAGCCGCGTCTCCACCGGATCACCCGGCGCCACCACCGTCATATTCGGCAGCGTGCGCATCACCGCGATATCCTCGATCCCATGATGGGTGTAGCCGTGCGTGCCGTAGGGCAGGCCCGCGCCAACCGCGACCGTCTTGACGCTCAGGTTGTGGTAGCAGACATCGTTGCGCAGTTGCTCCAGGCAGCGCATCACCGGGAAGTTGGCGATGGAGTAGATGAAGACCACCTTGCCTGAGAGCGCCAGCCCAGCCGCCACGCCAACCATGTTCTGCTCGGCGACGCCCACGTTGATGTAGCGCCTGGGGAAGCGCGACGAGAAGCGCTCCAGCACGGAGTAACCCAGATCGCCGCAAAGCAGCCAGACGCGCTCATCCTGTTCGGCCAGATCACAGAGCGCGTTGACAAAGGTATTTCTCACTGCGGCTTCTCCTGCTCCAGTTCGGCCAGCGCCTGCGCAAGCTGCTCGTCGTTGGGCGATTTGTAGTGCCAGGCAAGCTGGTCTTCCATGAAGCTGACGCCCTTGCCCTTGATCGTGTGGGCGACGATGGCGGTCGGCTTGCCCGGCTCATGCGGGACGACGCTGAGCGCCTCGGCGATAGCCGCATGGTCGTGGCCGTCAATCTCGCGGCAGGCCCAGCCGAACGCGCGCCACTTCTCGGCCAGCGGATCGAGCCGCATGACCTCGGCGACGGAGCCGAAGCTCTGAATCTTGTTGTAGTCCACGATGGCGACCAGATTCTCCAGCCCATGATGCGCGGCGAAGAGGATCGCCTCCCAGTTCGAGCCTTCATCTAGCTCGCCGTCGCTCAGCAGCACGAAGACGCGCGCCGGGCTGCCATCAGCGCGTGCAGCCAGCGCCATGCCCGCCCCAACGGGCAGGCCGTGGCCCAGCGAGCCAGTCGAAAGCTCCACGCCGGGGACGCCGCGTGTGAGGTGGCCGGGCAGCTTCGAGCCATCCTGGCAGTAGGTATCGAGCCACTCGATGGGGAAGAAGCCCGCCTCGGCCAGCGTGGCGTAGCCAGCGGCGGCGGCGTGTCCCTTGCTCAGGATGAAGCGGTCGCGCTCAGGCCAATCTGGCCGCGCAGGGTCCACGCGCAAGATGCCGCCGCCATAGAGCACGGCCAGCAGATCCGTCATACTCAGCGAACTGCCGATGTGTGACGCGCTCGCGCGATGCACCATCTGGAGCGCCCGCGCGCGGACATCGCGCGCAAACTCGCGTGTACTCCGCTGCGTCGTCGTTTCCGCCCCCGCCTTCTTTTGCGTCGCCTTCGACACGCTCGCCATCGCGCTGCTCCTCCGTCGTTCACCCTCGTCAGGAGGGCATGCCACCAGTTAGCTCAATCCGCCGCGCTGCCGCCGCTGCTGGATGGCATTGCAGCGACCTGCGCGCGCTGCCATCCCATCGTCTCGCGCACCAGCGCGTCGAGGTCTTCGTGCGCCTGCACGCCAAGCTCGTCGCGCATCCGTGTCAGGTCGGGAACGTAGCGCGCGGGGAGTCGTCCAGGCGTGGGCTGCTGCGCGACGTGAATCTCCAGCGGCGTCGCACGCGCCGCTGTGACGAGCTGGGCCAACTCCAGCACAGAGACCGCTTCCTCCGCGCCAACATTGTATGCGCGCCCCGGCGCCCCGCGCAACAGCGTCGCCCATAGCATACTCAGTAGCGCGACTGGCCCGGCATAGGATCGGACGGTGGTACCATCGCCTTTGATCTCCAGCGGCCTGCCGTTCAGCGCGTCGCGCAGGAAGTCGGTCGAGGCGAATCCGGCGCTCAGGTCGAGATAGGGCGCCATGAAGGTGAAGGGCCGCGCAATCATCACTGGCACGCCGTAGGCGCGCTGATAGGCGACGCAGAGCGTCTCGGCGTAGCGTTTGCCCTCGCCATAGGTAGCGTCAGAGCGCGCGAGGTCTGGCCCGCCCGTGTACTCCTCTGGCAGACGCTCCAATGCTGGCGGCTGCACACCATAGACCGCGCCCGAACTGAGGAACAGCATGCCCACCGATTGCCAGCCGCGCGCCATCTCCAGCACGCGCCGCACGCCGTCTACGATGGTATCGCCCACATCGAGCGGCGACTGCTGCTTGGTGAGCGGGCTGGCCGAGGCCGCCGCATGCACGATATAGTCGCAGGGCTGGTCGGGCGCGGCGAACGAGCGCACGTCGCCCGACGCGAAAGTGAACTCCGCGCGCGCGAAGAGATGCGGCGCCTTCGTCGCGAAGGCCTGCGGCGCGCGGGTCGGCGCGTAGACCTGGCATGGCACGTCCCAGCGGTCGTTGAGATAGGCAAGTTGCTCCAGCAGCCATGTCCCGATGAAGCCCGTCGCGCCAGTCAGCAGCAGGCGCTTGCCCTTGAGCCGCTCTAGCTCTGGCAGCGCCGCGCTCGCGGCTGCAACCGAGGTCTCGATGAACCCGCTCATCGCGCTATCCTGCTCCACACTGACCCGTCACCGCGCCGCATGGA
>JAICSR010000220.1 GCA_025936795.1 Ktedonobacterales bacterium
CTCGACGGGCGCGGGCAGCCATCCGCTGGAGATGGCACTGACTCCCAATAGCCACTACCTCTATGCGCTCGATGCTGACACACACACGCTGAGCGGATTCGCGGTCGCGCGAGACGGCAGCTTGTCAGCGGTCAATCTCTCGGGCGTCTCACTGACGGCGGGCGCCGTGGGCCTGGCAGCCGACTAGCGCCCAGCGACTGGGCGAGCCAGTTGCGCCTGCCCAACCTCAGGCGCGACTGGCTCGCCCTGAGCTTCCATCAACCTGCATGCTGTAGACCGCGAGATGACATGCGAGGCTCACCACGTCACACCCATCTCTAGCTCTGTTCGGCCATGCCCAGACGCGCAAGCTGCGGTATACTCAGGCGAGAGTCGCGGCGCGTGGCGCGGGCGGTCGTCTGGATGGGCCGCCCCACTACGGCGATGCAGTGAGGGAGAGATGGAGTAGCGTGGTGAGTGACTCCAATGGGGCGCCGACGAGCCAGCCAGCCGTGAGCCAGGCGACCTCGCCGCGCGACGATCCGCGTCAGGATGAGCGGCGCCTGATCGCCAGCCTGCTCAGTGGCGATGAAGACGCCTTCATGCGACTGGTCGAGCAGTATCAGGCGGCGATGTTGCGGCTGGCGCAGATGTATGTGGGCGACCGGGCGGTCGCAGAAGAAGTAACGCAGGAGGCGTGGCTCTCGGCGCTCAAGAACCTCGACCGCTTCGAGGGGCGCTCATCCTTCAAGACCTGGCTCTTCCACATCCTGGTCAATGGCGCGAAGTCGCGCAGCCTGCGCGAGCGGCGCAGCATCCCATTCTCGGCGCTGGCCGACCCAGACGCCGCTGACTCAGACGACGCGCCAAGCGTCGCGCCAGAACGATTCCGTCCGGCTGGCGATACCTATGCAGGCGGCTGGCTGGCCTTCCCGCAGAGTTGGGCGCATCTTCCGGAGGCGCACGTTGCCTCGCACGAGACGCGCGAGCGCATCCTGGCGGCGATTGAGCGCCTGCCCATCACGCAGCAGAGCGTCATTCGCCTGCGCGATATCGAAGGCTACTCGGCGGAGGATGTGTGCCAGATGCTGCGTGTCAGCGAGGCCAATCAGCGCGTGCTGCTGCACCGGGCGCGTGCGCGGGTGCGCCAGGCGCTCGAAGCCTATTTCGCCGAAGAGTGAGCGCGACCACACAAAGGGAAACACCCATGCAAGAGATGACCTGTAAAGAACTGGTCGAGCTGGTCACGGCGTATTTCGAGGGCGCCTTGCCTGAGGATGAGCAGACACGATTCGAGCGCCATCTTGGCGTCTGCCCTGGCTGTGAGACCTATGTCGAGCAGATGCGCCAGACCATCGCGCTGGTGGGTGATCTGCGCGAGGAGCATGTCTCACCCGACGCCCAGCAACAGCTCCTCCAGGCGTTTCGCGACTGGAAACGGCAGTAGGCGCGCCGCCTGGCTGGTCGCTCGACGGCGCCTATAGCAGCGCGAAGAGCAGGAACCCCGCTGCGCCAGCTTCGAGCCAGCGCAGCAAGACGATCACCGCGATCAGCATGACGATCAGCAGTGCCGCGATGACGATCCAGAGTAGCGAGCGCCGTTCACGTGGCTGGCGAGTGGTTGGCGGCTCGGTCAGGCGCGACCCAGGCAGGGTTGCGCGCAGGTCGGCGCGTTGCGCCGGGGGCTGCGTCGCCCGCGCTGCTGGCCGAGGTGGCGCGGCACGGGTTGGCGCCATGCTCCCCATCGCGCCCATCGCGCCTAGCGAACCGGCTGGCCGGGCGCTCTGAAACGGCGCCATCGGCTGCGGCGCGTCGAATGGTAGCGGCGCCACGCTCGATGGCGGCGGCGGGTACGATGCCCGAAACTGCGGCGGCTGGACCACCGGCATGCGTCCCATCGTTTGCGCGTTCGGGCCGCCTGACATGCCTGTGATACCGGGGGCGCCGGGCGTCACGCCCGTCGTCTGCGAATCGGCGAAGCCACTCATGCTGCTGTGGATGCTGTTCTCGCCGGTCAGCGAGCCAAGCGCGCTCACGCCACTGAACCCACTCCGCGCGCCGCTCATCTGGCCAGACCCACTCGATGCGCCCGGCGCCGCATCAAGGCTGGTGAAGGGCGTATTCAGGTCGGGCAGCATGCTCCGCGACAACGAGGCCGAGGGGCGCTGCGCTCCCCACTCGCTCACCGCTGGCGCCGAGGGAATCGCCGAGGCGCTGGAGGGCTGGCCGTCGCCTGCCGCTGACCCTGCGCTCGCCATGCGCTGACGCCACGGTGGCGCTGCGCCGGATTGATCAGGGACAATCGGCGGTGGCATGACGATGGGCGCCTGCCCGGTCGGGCGCGACTCGCCATGCGATGAGCTGTGCGAGGGGGCGCCCAGGACGAAGGTCGGCGCGTCACCCGCGTCGGCGATCAGCGCACTGAGCAGCGCAGCTCCCAGCTCGCCCGCGCGCTGAAAGCGCTCCGCAGGCTGCTTGGCCATCGCCCGCATGACAACCGCTTCCATCGCGGCAGGCACCGACGGGTTGTAGTGGCGAACCGGCGCTGGCTCTTTGTAGAGGTGCGCCTGCATCACGTCATGCGACGATGTCCCGGAGAACGGGAGCCGCCCCGTCAGCAGCAGATAGAGTACGACGCCCAGCCCATAGATGTCGGAGCGCGAGTCGCTATTCCCGACCACCTGCTCAGGGGCCATGTATTCTGGCGTGCCAGCGTCGGGGCGATTGCGCGGGGCCTGGAGCTTGTGCGTGGCGTTGACGACCTTGGCCAGGCCGAAATCGGAGAGCATCAGCCGCCCATCGGCGTGCAGCAGCATATTGGCTGGCTTCACATCACGATGCACCACTTTACGCTGGTGCGCATACTCCAGCGCATCGGCGATCTGCGAGCCATAGGTGACGACCTCGCCAATCGGTAGCGGCGCGCGTGGCAGCAGGTCTTGCAGGCTGCCGCCGCTGACAAAGGGCATCACGAGGTAGAGCGATTCGGCGTCACCGAAGTCGAAGAGCGGCACGATGTTGGGATGGTCGAGCGCGGCGGCGACACGCGCCTCGCGCATGAACCGCTCACGAAACCCTGGGCGGTCCGCGAGCTTGCGGTCCAGCACTTTGACGGCTACATCACGCCCCAGGCGGACATCGCGAGCAAGATAGACCTGCGCCATGCCACCTTCGCCCAGCCGGCGCCGCAGCTCGTAGTTACCCAGCCGCCACTCCACCATGCTGTCAGGCCCTTCCTCTCACTCGCTCACCGCCGTCCCTGACGGGGATCGTGGGCGTCGCTCGTTCTGTCTCGCATCCCGCACTGGGGCAATTATACTCCTATTAGCATACTACACGCCCCCTTGCCATTACCTTAAGGTAGTGGCAAGGTATCGGCGCGCGTATGCCCCACCGTCAACAACGGTCACCTGGGGATAAAGAACGCGCCCACCGCGACAATCAGATAGAAGATGCAGAGTTGCAGCCCTTCCAGCCAGGTCGATTCGCCGTCGAGGCTGATGAGCGCGAAGAGTCCGGCGGCCAGGCCGAAGACCACCAGCTCTAGCGCGGTAAAATCGAGGTCCAATTGCGTTCCCAGCAGCGGACTGATCAGGATCAGCAGGGGCGCAATCAGCAGCGCGATCTGGATGGATGAGCCAGCCGTGACCGAGAGCGTGGTTTCCATATGGTCGGCCAGCGCGGCGCGCATGGCGGTGGCGAACTCCGCTGCGCCGCCCACCAGCGGCAACACGATCAGGCCAACGAAGAATGAGCTCAGATGCAGCGTCTTCGAGAGTGGCTCGATGGCGCCCGTCAACAGTTCGCTATCCACGGCGACCAGCGCCGTCGCCACCACCAGTGTCAGCACATCGAAGAGCGGCCCGCGCTGCTGCCAGCGCCACATCATCCCCTCGATGCCCTGGGGCGGCGCCGTCTTGCGCTCGCTGACTGCTAGCGGCGCGCTGGATTCACGCGGTGGCGTGTCGTCGTCATCGTCAGCGCTTGCTTTGGCGCCAGGCGCCGCTTTGTTCGCACTGGCAGGCGCGCCGCCAGGATGACGGCGCTCTGCATGCAGCCCGAAGACGGAGAACGCCAGATAGCCTGCGTAGCTCACCAGCAACAGTGGCGCCACCACCAGGCTCATCTCATCCAGCGCGAGACCATGTACAGTATTGGCTCCCGTGGTGAGACCGGCTCCTACAGTGGCGAGCAACGAGGGAACCGCCAGGCCCACCACGGCCAGTGCCAGCATCAGCGCATATTGTCCCGCGTTGCGCTCACGGAATCGTTGCAAGCCGAAGCGCCATCCGCCCGCCAGCATCGCCGCGCCGAGCGTGAAGAGCGCATTGCCGATGATGCCGCCAGCGATGGCGGCGCGCACCACATCTGGCAGGCCAGCCGCCAACGCCGAGATGCCAATGATCAGTTCCGCCGCATTGCCAAATGTGGCGTTGAGCAGCCCGCCGACCAGCGGACCAACACGCTCAGCCAGCGACTCGGTCGCCTCGCCGATCAGGCCAGCCAGTGGGATGACGCCCAGCGCAGCCAGGATGAAGGTCAGCAGCGGCGACGTATCGAGCACCTTGCTGAGGACCGCGCCCGGCACGGCGAGCAGCAACAGATAGAGCCAGACAGGCATCGGGGCTTCTTTCGTTGGACGTGACGCGGCCCAGCCATTGGCCAACCCTCACCCCCTGCCCCCTCGCTCGTAGCGGGCGAGGCAAACCTCCGGCTCCCCTCTCCTCGTGGGAGAGGGGTTGGGGGTGAGGGTTTGTGTCACACGATAGAGAGTATACCTTTGCCAGCAGGCTATCAGCGTCGAACCACGACCTTGCGCTGGCCACCGAAGTAGCGCACGCGCCGTGCCGCCCGCTCTTCCACCACCCGCCGTGCGCGTACCGCATCACTGCGGCTGAAGGCGCCAACGACGCGCTGCTCGCCATCGTCGCTCACGACGGGCAGCATCGCGAAGTCGCCAGCGGCCAGCCGCTCCAGCGCATCCACCATCAGTTCGTCGGGCGTCGTCACCTGCGGATCGGGCGTCGCAAACGCGCTGACGGGTTGTGTCAGATGCGCGGGGTCCTCGGCGGCGCTGAGCAGATCGCCGCGCGAGATGATGCCCACCAGCGTCCCGTCGTCGTCGAGCACGGGGAAGGTCCACTGGCTGCGCGGCCACATTGCGTCGCCCGGAGAATTGCCCGGAGAGTCCTCTGCGCCTGCATGTCTGGCCCCCGACGAGCCGCCACTCTCTGTGGCGCCGTTTGGACCGCCGCCCGCGCCATCGTCAGCGGCGCCCGAGGATGTGTGGCCATTCTGCGTGGTCGTCTCAGACGCCCCCACGGTCGCCAGCATGGGCAGTAGTTGCGTGCCGTTCAGCAGGCGCAGCGCATCCGCCAGCGTCATGCTCGCGGTCAGCGCGGCGACCGGCGGACGCATCACCGAGCGCACCGAGAGCGTGTCGAGGTGGTTGATTTCCAGGTTCTGCGTGATGCGCAGGCCACGGCGCACCAGCCGCTCGGTCATCACCGACTCACTCATCAGCGCACGCGAGGTCAGGTCGGCCACCATGCAACCGATCATCAGCGGCACAATCGTGTGCGAATCACCGGTCAACTCGAAGGCGAAGAGGAAGGAGGTCAGTGGGGCGCGCGCCGCCGAGGCAAAGAGCGCGCTCATCGAAACGACGCCGCACATCGAAGGGCTGAGACCAATCCCAGGAATCAGCCCATTCAGGGCGCGACCATAGCCCACGCCGAGACCGGCGCCGACCATCAGCATCGGCGCGAGCAGGCCGCCAGACGTGCCAGCGCCCAGCGAGAAGACCAGCGCGACGGCTTTGCCCACCGCCAGCAGCGCGACTGTCGGATTGCTATAGGCGCCATCGAGGATGTTGGTGATGATGGTGTAGCCCATGCCCAGCACGCGCGGCTCGACCAGCGCAATAAGCCCCAGCACCACCGCGCCCATCGCTGGCTTGACGAGCAGGCTGACATGCAGATGGTCGAAGTATTCCTCGATCCAGTTGAGTGACTTGCTCATGATGACGGCACAGACGCCGACGATGACACCAAGCGGAACCAGCCAGAACAGATTGACCGCAGAGCCAAGCGTGACCGGGACACTCACATGGAACATCACCGCTGAGCCAAGCAGGAAGGTGCGGCAACCCGCCGCGACGGCGCTGGCGATGATGACCGGCACCAGCGAGCGTGCGCGGAACTCGAAGAGCAGTAGCTCCAGCGCGAGCGCCACAGCGGCCATTGGCGTGTTGAAGATGCCAACCATACCAGCGGCGGCGCCGCAGGCCAGCAGAATGCGCCGCTCGTTCGAGGTCAGATGGAACGCCTGACCGATCAGCGAGCCAATCGCGCCGCCTGTCTGGATGATTGGCCCCTCAGCGCCGAACGGGCCACCAGAGCCAACCGCGAAGGCAGCGGAGATGGGCTTGAAGATGGCGACCTTCAGGCTGATGCGGCTCTCTTTCGCCAGCACCGCCTCCATCGCCTCCGGGATGCCGTGGCCGCGAATGCGGTCGGTGCCGTAGCGCGCCATGACGCCCACCACCAGCGCGCCCGCGACCGGAATGATCAGCGCGCGGATGCCCAGTCCGGAGGTCGGAGGATAGACGGGCGTCTTGAGTATCAGCCTGCCGTAGAATGCGAAACCTGTGATGATGCTGATGAGGTGGTAAAGAAGCCAGGCGCAGACCGCGCCA
>JAICSR010000253.1 GCA_025936795.1 Ktedonobacterales bacterium
GCAGATGCGTGTGTGCGGCGACCGGCTGAACGCTGGCCAGCGCCTGGGCGGACCCCAGGCCAATCGCGCCAAGCAGCATAGCCATCAACGCGACGACGAGCATCAACTTTCGCATGGTTCTCTCCATCAATTACAGTGACACAACAATTGATGTATTTAGAGTAGCACAGCGCTCCATTATATTCAAGCAATATAGCTTAATAATAGTCATTTTCAGTGTAATTACTCCACGTTGATAGGTGCATGCATCTAGGCATGGATGCCCTTAAAATGGGTGATTGTGGCAAATAAGTGAAGATCGGCGAGTGAATATTTGGAATAGAATTTGTGCGAAGATTCACAGTTTTGCTGGGCGGGTGGGGCCTGGACCCGAAAAAGCCCCGCGCTCTCGATAGTGAGAGCGCGGGGCTTTTTCGGGTGGAATCGCTAGTCGCCGAACCGAGGAGGCGTCAGCATCTGATCAGCTATTCGGGACATTATGGGTGATGTGGTAGATGTCGGTGTAGAATAGCATGGGGTTGATCGGCACGTTGTTCCAGTCAATCGAGATGTGCAGGTGCGGGCCAGTGGACCAGCCAGTGGACCCCTCATAGCCGATCACATCTCCCTGGCTGACATTGTCACCAGCCTTCAATCCAGGCGCCAGGCTCATCATGTGGCCGTAGAGGGTCGAAACGTGGAAGCAGTGGTTGATGACGACCGACCAGCCGAAGCCGTTGGTGCCGTCGTAGCCTGCCCAGATGACCTGGCCATCCTGTACAGCGTGGATCGGATTACCCTGTGGCGCCGAGATGTCCACACCATCATGGAAGAAGCTGAAGCCCCGCACCCAGTTCGAGTTCCAGTTCGGCGAGATGAACTTGAAGTCCTTGTAGGAGCCAGACACTGGTGAGCAGCGGCCCTCCTGTGTGGGCGTGCCAGCATAGGAGTTGTACCAGGTGGTGCCAAAGATCGTCTGGCCATCATAGCCCGTCGGGTTGCGCCCGCCACACTGCGCCGTCTGTTCAAAGTCCGAGCCATACTGCGAGTTTGTCGGAATCTTGTACTGCTTGCCGACCTGTAGCTCCTGGCCCGGGCAGAGGCTGTTCATCTGGAAGATGCCGCCAATCTGCACGTTGAACTGTTTCGCCAGATGCTCAGGGGTGTCGTTCCAGCGCGCGGTATACCAGAAGTAGCCGGGCTGGCTGCCCAGCACCACCGCGCCTGAGAGCGCCTCGAATGACGAGACGGAGGGCTGCGCGGCGGCTCCCAGCGGCGTCACCGAGACGAGACCCGTCACGATCATCACCGCCAACAGCGTGAGGACGGCGATGCGCATGGTCAGCGGTCGCTCGCGCCGCTTGATATAGAGTTCGCCCATCGAGACACCCGTGCCGGGAATCAGCACCGGGCTGGGCTTGGGCGCGTCCTCGTGCAGGGCAGGGAGTTGATGGCTCGCGTCACGCAGCGCCAGCCCACGCGCCGGATACTCCGCCGAGTCATCATACTCGTCGTCGTAGCCATCGTAGGCGCCGTATTCCGCCGAATCGCCAGGGGCCGCGCCCTGATAGGCGCTCTCATCCCAGTCATCATGGCGATGCGTGTCGCCGCTGCCAGTGCGGTTCCGTCCCACCTTGCGCCCCTTCTCTCTGAATACACGCTGCTGAAAGCTGAAACGGTGAAGGCCCGCGAGCGTCACGCGACGCCGCTCAAGGACTCACTCTGTATGCTAGCGGGCGCCGCCAGGTGTGTCAATCAGGCGTCTGCCTGATGGGGACTATGGTACCAGCGCCTTGCCTGGCGCTGCCGCAGATGGCGCCGCTAGCAGGCGCCTGTGGGATGGCGCTACAATCATCGCTGGGCGCCGCCGCGCACGCGCGAGCATCGCCAACGCGGCGGCCAGTGCGGCGGTGACCCATCGTGTTACCCGCGCTGTCGTAGAGAAGCGCGGCTTCCGCGCACGACCCGCGCATTAACGCGCATTGAGAGGATAGTCAGCATGTCTACGCCTTCTCCCGAGGAAACAATGCAACTGGCGCGTCTGGGTCACAGCCCCGACTCCGACGATGCGTTCATGTTCTACGCCCTCGCTGAGCAGAAGATTCCGACCGAGGGCTTCACCTTCGAGCACATCCTGCGCGACATCGAGACGCTCAACCAGTGGGCGCGCGAGGGCAGGCTGGAGATCACCGCGATCTCCGTGCATGCCTACGCCTACGTCGCCGACAAATACGCCATCCTCTCGCATGGCGCGAGCATGGGCGACAACTACGGCCCGATGGTGGTAACGCGCGAGCCAGTGGACCTCGATTGGCTGCGTGACAAGCGCATCGCTATCCCCGGCGAGATGACCAGCGCCTTCCTCGGTTTGCGGCTGCTGCTGGGCGACTTCGCCTATGATGTCGTCCCGTTCGATCAGATCATGGAGGCGGTGCATGCGGGGCGCTACGACGCGGGCCTACTGATTCACGAGGGGCAACTGACCCACGGCGAGTTGGGCCTGCACACAGTCGTGGACCTCGGCAAGTGGTGGCATCAGCAGACGAACGGCCTGCCACTGCCGTTGGGCGTCAACGCTGTGCGCCGCGATCTGGGACCAGAGCGCATGGCGACGCTCTCACGCGTGCTGAAGGCGAGCATCCAGTATAGCCTCGACCATCGCGCCGCCGCCTTGCAGCACGCGATGCAGTATGCGCGTGGCCTCTCGACCGAGACGGCGGATACCTTCGTTGGCATGTATGTCAACGACTGGACGCTCGACATGGGGCCGCGCGGGCAAGAGAGCATCCGCCTGTTCCTCAAGCGCGCCGCTGAGCAGGGCATCATCCCCGCCGAGGTTCCGGTGGATTTTGTGGAATAAGTGACTGGCCCCCTCCCCAACCCCTCCCCCGCTGCGGCGGGTGAGGGGCTTTACGGTTTCTCCCGCCCTCGCTCAGCCGCGCGGGGTCAGGTCCAGCGCGATGGGGCGGCGTAGCGCACCGATGGGGCGCCCGGTGGCGTCGAAGGGCGTGTGGAAGTCGAAGGCGTCGGCGGTTGGGCCGCGCACACTCAGCAGGTGATGGCGGTCAACCGCTTCCTGCCAGGTTGGCTGGTGGTCGTCGGCGACCCACCAGGCGACGTAGTTGGGCCACTCCGGCTTGAGAAACCACTGCTTGCGCAGCCGCAGCGCATCGGCATGGATGCCCTGGCGCGCGTAGGAAAACGCGAAGACGGATTCCAGGTCTTTCCAGAGCGAGAGCGTCATCATCGCATCACGATCTGGCCCCTTCGCCGCTGGCCAGACGAGGCGCGGATTGTCTGGTCGCGCCACCATCTCCTGTGGATAGTCGATGAATCCCAGCGCGGCGGAGGCTTCGGCGAATGCGCCTGGGGTGCGGTCCTCAAAGCCCTTTGTCTGCGGATGACCAATCCGTTCTTGCAGCACACCAAACGTAAAGAATGCGACGCGCGCCATAACTCTCTCGTCTACTCCTCAGGCGCCATTCAGCAGCGGCCTGGATATGGGTTTGCCTACCTTCATCGTCGCATCTGGCTGAGGCCTGGTCAAGCCCGATCATGCCTGGCCGAGCATGACTGGCGCGCTGCTCTAGCCAGCCGCCGCCGCCTGGTCTGCGGTACAATACAGCGCGACGTTGCGCGGTCTGGCGCTGCGCGCGCCAACGCGAGCCGCCATAACGCTATTCGCTGACGCTATTCGCTGACGCTATTCGCTGACGCTATTCGCTGACGCTATTCGCTGGGGAGTTGAGAGCGCATGATCTGTCCGCACTGCGGAACGGCCAACGCCGAGAACGCGCGCTTCTGCGTCTCGTGTGGCCAGCCGATGCCGCGTGTCTGCCCCAACTGCGGCGCCGTCAACCCACCAGGCGCGCGGTTCTGCAACCAGTGCGGCTATCCGCTCGATGGTCAGCCCGCGCCCGCGCCCCTGCCATCCCCGCTGGCGGCTGCCACTCCGGGCAGCGCCGCAACTGATGGGGCGAGCGCAGCGGACGCAGAACAGGCGCCCGAGGAGACCGAGCAGCGGCGCATCGTCACCGTGCTCTTCGCCGATCTCGCCAACTCCACGATGCTCGCCGAGTCGCTCGACGCCGAGGAGATGCGCGCGATTCTGGCCGACTTCTTCGCCACGATGAGCCGCGCGATTCACCGGCATGGCGGCTCCGTCGAGAAGTACATCGGCGACGCGATCATGGCGATCTTCGGCCTGCCCATCGCGCATGAAGATGACCCGATGCGCGCGATTCGCGCGGCGCTCGACATGCAGGACAGCCTGCGCGCGCTCAACGCTGGCCTGGCGAGCGCCGACGACGTGGATAACGTCAGCGGCGCGCGTCCGGAGTTGCGTCTGCGCATCGGCATCAACACAGGCGAGGTGGCGGCCGCCGTCGCCGCGCGCGAAGGGCAAGATTTCCTGATTACTGGCGACCCGGTCAACGTCGCCGCGCGTCTCCAGCAGCTTGCCGCGCCGGGAACCGTCCTCGTGGGGCCGCGCACCTATCGCAGCGCGCGTGGCCTGGCGGAGTTCAAGCAGGTGCCAGCCGTTCCCCTGCGCGGCAAAAGTCGCACGGTGGACATCTGGGAGGTCACGGGGCTGCTCGGCGATCAGCAGGCGCCCAGCGCGCGTCCCTATGGGCCAGATGGCGGGCAGACGCCGCTGGTCGGACGTGAGAGCGAGATGGCGCTGCTCGACGCGGTCGCGCTGCGTGTGATGCGCGAGCGCAGCCCGCATCTCGTCACCATCATCGGCGCGCCGGGCGTCGGCAAGACACGCCTCGCGCGCGAGTTCACCCATCGGGTCGGCGCGCTAGCTCCTCCAGTTGGGGGCGCGCGTCACGATCTGCGCCCGGAGCCACTGCTGCTGGAAGGCCGCTGCCCGCCCTATGGCGAGGATGTCACCTACTTCCCGCTGACCGAGATGCTGCGCTGCTACGCAGGCTTTTCCGCGCTGGAGGCGCCTGCGAGCGCCCGCAAGAAACTGCTGGCAGCCACCCGCGCCGCGCTGAAGGCGGCGGAGCGCATGGAGAATCCGGAGGTGATCGCAGCCTTCCTCGGCCACACCATCGGCATCGAATCGGCGGAGCGGCGCCGCAAGTTGCTGCCCGCCGACGCCGCACAGTTGCAGGAGGGCGCGCTACGGGCGTGGCGCGTCTTCTTCGAGTCGCTGGCCACCACGCGCGGGCTGATCGCCATGATAGACGATGCGCACTGGGCGGATGACGCCCTGCTCGATCTGCTGGCCTTCGTCGCCACGCACGCCAGCGGCGTCTCGCTGCTCTTCGTGCTGACGGCGCGCCCCGACCTGATCGAGCGGCGCCCGACGTGGGGCGGTGGTCGGCGCAACTACGTCACGCTGGGGCTGGAGGCGCTGTCCCCCGACGACGCGGCGCGGCTGCTCGATGCGCTGCTGCCCGGCTCAGCCGTGCCAGAGACGCTGCGACGCGGCATCCTCGGCAAAGCCGATGGCAATCCGTTCTACGTCGAGGAGATCGTGCGCATGCTGGTGGATCGCGGCGCGCTCACACAGGAGGAATCGGGCGGCTGGCGCGTGGCGCCGGGCTGGGAGCAGAGCGAGGAGATACGCGATCCAGTCATCCCGGATACGGTGCAGGGCGTGCTGGCGGCGCGCCTCGATCTGCTCGCGCCGACCGAGCGCGACGTGCTGCAACACGCCTCGGTGGTCGGGCGCTATTTCTGGCCGAGCGCGCTGCTCTATCTCGCCCAGCACCTGCGCCACGACGATCTGGCGGAGGCGCTGCGCTCGCTGACCGAGAGAGACCTGATCCATCCGAGTGAGCGCGGCGCGATCAACTTCGCGCCGCCGGGCGAGACGGCCTACACCTTCAATCACGGGCTGATACGCGAGGTGGTCTATTCGGCGATCCCACGCACGCGCCGCGCTCATGAGCACCTGCGCATCGCCGA
>JAICSR010000369.1 GCA_025936795.1 Ktedonobacterales bacterium
GATACGCCTGCGTCGGCGCCGCCCAGCGACATGCCCGCCTTTGCGCTGGCGGAGACGCTGGGCTTCGAGCAAGATGCGTCGGCGCTCCAGCGCATCGTGGTCATCAGGCTGGGTGAGCAGTTGGTTGGCTTGCTGGTCGAGTCGGTGGGTGAGGGCGATGCCATGCGCGATGCGACGGTGCGCCCATTGCCCCGGCGCTTGCAACGGCGGGTCGTGCGCGGCGCGATTGTGCGCCCCGAAGATGGCCAGATTGCCCTGCTGATTGACCCGCAAGAAGCCCTGGCGCAACGGCTCGCGGGGGCTGCGCTCGCGCTGCGTCCGGTTGGTCCACCCGCCGCGCCACGCGCTGCGCCATATGCGCTGATCGTGGACGATTCCGTGACCATCCGCCGGACGCTGGAGCAGGCGTTGGCACAGGCGGGCTTCAAGACGGGGCAGGCCCGCGATGGCCGTGAGGCGCTGGAGATGATGGAGCGTGCGTTGCCGCGAGTGCTCATCCTCGATGTCGAGATGCCACGGCTCAGCGGATTTCAACTGCTCAAGATCATGCGGCGTTCGTCGCTTTACCAGCAGGTGCGCGTCGTCATGCTGACCTCGCGCGCCGCAGATGAGCACCGCGAGTACGCGCTCGCCATCGGCGCCGACGCCTATCTCGTGAAACCATGCCCGCAGGATATCCTCGTCGAGACCATTCGGCGCCTGCTCACTGAATCGGAGCCTGTGTGAGTTCAGAGAATCTCCCACCACCACCGTCCATGGCTGCGGCGGCGCGCACGGCGCGGCGAGCGGGCGCGCCGCCACGCACGGCCCTGGCGATTGTGCTGGGACGCGCCTCTGGTGGGCTGGCGCGTCGCCTTGGCATCAGTGGCGGCACGAGCCTGCCCGGCCTGGTCGCGCAATACGCCGACCCGCAGCTCATCCGGCGGCTGGCGGCGCAGGCGCAGCACGGCTGTGTCGTCGTCACGGGCACCAATGGCAAGACGACCACCAGCGGGCTGGTCGCCTACACACTACGCGCCGCTGGGCTGCGCATCTGGCGCAACCGCGAGGGATCGAACCTTGCGCGCGGCATCGCGACCACGCTGCTGCGCCGTGCGGGCGCATCTGGCCGACTCGCAGATGGCGGTGACGGCGCCTTTGTGCTGGAGGTGGATGAAGCGGCGTTCGCGCGCATCGCCACCGATCTGCAGCCGCGCGTCGTGCTGGTGACGAACCTCTTCCGCGACCAGCTCGACCGCTATGGTGAGGTGGATACCGTCGCGGAGCGCTGGCGCGCGAGCCTGCGCACGCTGCCAGCTACCACCATCCTCGCGCTCAACGCTGACGATCCGGCGGTGGCCGCGCTGGGCGATGGCTACGCCGGAACGACGCTCTACTATGGCGTGGAGCAGACACCGACGCATGCCGACTCTGACTCCGTCGCGCAGGTGATTGACACGCGCACCTGCCCGCGCTGCCGCACTCCGCTGACGTTCGCGCCGCGCTTCTACAGCCATATCGGCCACTGGGCCTGCCCTGGCTGCGGCTACAGCCGCCCGACGCCACAGGTGCGCGCGCAGGTCATCTCCGCCGGGCTAGACGCCTCGCGCTTCCTGCTGGAGACGCCCCAGGGCGCCGCTGAGGTGTCGGTCGGGCTGCCGGGCCTCTACAACGTCTACAATGCGCTGGCCGCCGCGACCGCCGGTGTGGCGATGGCGGCGCCGCTCGACGCCATCGTGACGGGCCTCGCGCGCTTCACGCCTGCCTTTGGGCGCGCGGAAGAGATCGTGGCCGATGGACGCAAGATTCGCATTCTGCTGGCGAAGAATCCGACGGGACTCAACGAGGTGCTGCGCGCGCTCTCCAGCGACCACGCGGCGGGCAAGAAACGCCTGCTGATGCTGCTCAACGACCGCGCCGCCGATGGCGAGGATGTCTCGTGGATCTGGGACGCCGACTTCGAGCAATTGGCGGGCGCCACCTCCTATCTCGGCGCTGGCGGCATGCGCGCCTATGACCTTGCGCTGCGGCTGAAGTATATTGGCGATGAGCCGCAGGATGTCGAGCCGGAGATCGGCGTGGCGCTGGCGCGTGCGCTGGAAAAGACGCCATCCGGCGAGACGCTCTATATCATTCCAACCTACACGGCGATGCTGGCAGTGCGCAGCGAGTTAGAGCGACGCGGCTACGCGCCACGCTATTGGGAGCAGGAAGATGCCTGAATCGAGCGACACACTCACCCCGGAGCTGCGGATTGGCCATCTCTACCCCGACCAACTCAACATGTACGGCGACCGTGGCAACATCATCACGCTGCGGCAGCGCTGCGCCTGGCGTGGCGTCACGCTGCGCCACATCACGCTCGATCTGGGCGAGACGTTGCGCCCCGACGACTACGATCTGCTCTTCATCGGCGGCGGCCAGGACAAAGAGCAAGACGAGGTTGCGCGCGACCTGCGCGAGGTGAAGGCCAGCGCGCTGCGCGAGGCGGTGGAGTCTGATATGCCGGTGCTGGGCGTCTGTGGCGGCTACCAACTGCTGGCGAAGTTCTATCGCCCGGCGGAGGGGCCAGAGCTAGAAGGCATTGGCATCCTCGACGCCTGGACTATCCACAAGGGCAAGGCGGTGGCGCGTTGCATCGGCAATGTCGCGCTGCAATGGGGTGAGCAGACGCTCGTCGGCTTCGAGAATCACGGTGGCCGCACCTACCTGGGCGCAGGCGCGCAGCCGCTGGGCCGTGTGCTCGCTGGCCACGGCAACAACAGCGAAGATCACCAGGAAGGCTGTGTCTATCGCAACACCTACGGTACCTACCTGCATGGCTCGCTGCTGCCCAAGAACCCCCATCTCGCCGATCACCTGATCCGGCTGGCGTTGCGGCGCCGCTATGGCGCCGACGCCGACCGCTACATGACTCCGCTCGACGACACGCGCGAATGGCAGGCCCACGACGCGATGCTGCGGCGGCTGGGTGTGACGCCGCGCCATGAGGCCGCCGCCGTCTCACTGTGAAGTGTTGAACAAGTGACCAATTTCACCCAGTGAACGTGGCTGCGCCATCGGCTCGCGCGCTATAACCTCATCATGGGAGGCGCCAGCGCATCGTGTGATACCGATGAGACTGGCGCCTATCTTGCCCATCAGGGCAGAAGCGACGCGCACAGGGCAGCGGGTGAGTAGTGGACCAACTGTAGCAGCGCGTATGCGCGCGTAAGAGGAGCAGGGCGAATCTCAACCGCCCAGCGCTCCAAGCGGACGCATCGCTAGAACCCCAGAAACACTTGCCCCTCCTGCGGCGCGACGAGACTGGACAGGAGGCGCCGATATGAGCCAGTACGAAGACTTGCTGGTTGATGCGCTGCTCGACGATGGCTTCACGCTCGATGAAGCCTTGCGGCTGATCGCATTGCAGGAACGCTTCGACAGCGACCGTCACAGGGAGACCGGCGAGCATCCGCACGAGATCTGGCGTTACGACGACGACACATCTCTCTGGAACTGAGAGCAGCGATCAGCCCGCGATCAGCCGATGATCAGCGCATGCGGGGGGAGCGGCAGAGACGCCGCTCCCTTTTTTTGATCTCCTGTGATCGCTCAGGAATCCGGCGCCGTTTGTGGTACGATACAGGTTGATGGCCTGGTCACTATGGGCGCCAGTAGACGGAGGGATTCGTCGCAGAGGTTGGCGCCAGGAACCGCCATCGTCTTGCCCAATTCTCCCTACAGTCCAGGGAACCTCCTCAGCCCGGCGACGTAGAGCGGGCTGGCGAAGTCTAGCGAGGTCTGGCAGGCGAGCAGGGCGCCATCACGCAGAACGTCACTCTCGGCACGCGCGTACACGCCCATGCGATGGCGCATGGGCTTCAACATACTCAGCATGAGGAGGTACAGGCGATGAAAGCCGTCGTCATGGCGGGTGGCGAGGGATCGCGGCTGCGACCCCTGACGGTTTCCAGACCAAAACCGATGGCGCCTATCGTCGGGCGCCCGGTGATGGAACACATCCTCTACCTGCTCAAGTCACATGGCATCACCGATGTCGTCGTGACTGTGCAATATATGGCGAGCGCCATCGAAGACTACTTTGGCGACGGCGCCAGCCTGGGGATGAAGATCGCCTATTCACGCGAAGAGACGCCGCTGGGGACGGCGGGCAGTGTCAAGAA
>JAICSR010000518.1 GCA_025936795.1 Ktedonobacterales bacterium
GCAGGCGTTCCACGTCAACGTCGAGATTGGCGGCTGCCCGCCCACCCCACAGGCGATCATCGAAGCGATCAGCGAGGCCAGGCGCCTGCTGAGCGATCAGCCGACCACGCCAGATGCATCGCCCGCGCCGGACAGCGCGCCAGATGTGGCGCCGAGCGTTGCGCCGCCTGCATTGTCCGCCCCGGATCTGTCGGGGGCTGGGTCTGCGCCTGGCCGTTCAGCGCGGCTGGAAGCGTTGATCGCGGCGGCGGGCGAGGGCTGGGACGACGGCGATGACGACGATGATGACGACGAAACCGACCAGATAGCCGACGAATTGGCAGATGTCCCTCCGCCGGGGCAGGCGATGGGCAAGCGAGAACATCTGACGGGAACAGGCAACGGCGCATCCAGGCCCGGCGCCCGCCAGCACAAGGAGAAGCATTGATGAATAGCGCGCTCGGATTCGCCCTCGCGGCGTTTGTCTACCCAGGCGCGCTGGCCGCGCTCGTCATCGCATGGGCGCTCGGCTGGGCGCGCGCCTTCGCGCGCAACACGGCTGAGGGGCAACCCGCGCCCGGTCCGCTGAGCGATGTTGCGGCGATTCGCGGCCTCTTCAGCCGCGAGACGTATGCGCCAGAGGGGGTGAGCCTCTTCGCGCTCTCGCTCGGCGGGACCATCGCCGTGCTGGCGCCGCTGACCGCGCTGCTGCTGCTGCCGCTGCCTGGCAACGCGCTGGTACGCGCGATTGGCCTGCAAGGCGACCTGATCGCCGAGCTAGCGTTGCTACTGGGGCTGCCACTTGCGCGGCTCTTCCTCGGCTGGATCATCCCCTCGCCCTTCTCGCGGCTCGCCGCCGACCGGGGCGCGCGGCTGCTGGCAGGTGTAGCGCTGCCGCTGGTTCTGGGCGTCACTGCGCTGGCGCAGGTCCACGGCAGCCTCACGCTGGGAGCCGCCGCCACCACAATTGGCCAATCGCCGTTCAATTTGCTGGCGGTTGGGCTGGGCGCGATTGCCTTCCTCTGCGCGCTGCCCGCGCTTGCCGCGCTCACTCCGCTGCGCTCTGGCGACAACGCGGGCGAGTTGGCCGCTGGCGAGGCGACCGACCTGAGCGGCCACGATCTCGCCTTCCTGCGCATCGGCGAGGCGCTGCAACTGGTCGCATGTGGCGGTTTTTTCGCGTTGGCCTTCGTCTCACCGTTCATCACGCGCATCACCAATTCAGTCGCGCATGGGGTGGCGCTGCTGGTGGCCGCCATCGTCGTCGCGCTGGGGTTGGGTGTGTGGGAGGGGCGATTTGGCCAGCGCCCCGAAGGCGAGGAGCGCCCGCCGCTGAACTGGTGGGTTGGCGCGCCTACCCTGATCGGGCTGGCCGCGCTGGTGGCCGCCGCCTGGGCCACGCGCGGAGGCTGAGTCTGGACTGCCGCACGCAGGCTGGCGCACGCGAGCGATAATGCTCGGCTAGTCGCTCAGCGGGAGGAGCATCACGCCATGCGCCGCATTCTCGGCTACCTGCTGATCGCCGCCAGCCTGGTCGCAGGCGTCTATGTCGTCTTCATCCTCTTTGCGCAGTGGCTTGGCAGCGGAAACGGCGGCCAGCTGCTGCTCGATGGGCTGCTGCTGGTCGCCATTTTCGCCGTCTTCTGTCTCGGCTATTACCTCATCACCGCCATTGAGCGCTAGTTTCGCCCAAGGCTGGCTCGGTGCTGGCGGATCGCTGGCTCGATGCGCTGGCTAGACGCCAGAAGGCATGCGGCGCGTCCTCCTGACCGCCTCTCCGCGGTCGCGGTAGACCAGCAGCATGGCGATGACGAAGAAGACCGCTGGGATGATCGCCCACCAGCCGACGACGAAGAAGAACCCGATGGTGGCTATCAGCATCAGCACGATGGACGCGCCCCAACTGAAGGGCGCCAGCAGCGCGCCGATGAAGCCTATGATGGTAAACAGGAGCCCTATCCAGAAGTGTGAGGCGTCGGCGGTGACTCCTGCCGCCCGCCCTAGCACATGCGAGAGCGAGTAGAGAATGTCAATGATGAGCATGATGACGGCGGCGCAGAAGCCGACAATCATCCCGACGATGCGTAGCGCGAGCTGCATAGTTGTTCATCCCTTCCTGCTTGCGCGCGGCGGAATCCTCCTGCCGCGCAGGCGCCCTGTCCTGTGGCGCGGGGTCGCATAATCGGCGCCGGACAGGCGTGTGGCGGCGCGCATGCCCGGAGCAGCAAAGACAGCGCGAACCAGCTCGGCAGTTCATTGGACGCTCCTGGCGCCGCAGTCGTAGATGGAGTTGGCAGCGCAGGCAGTGGGGCCAGAGCAAGTGCGCCGACGGCGTCTGCACAAAATTGCCCTCATCTGGATAGGCGTCCGCAGCGCAGCGTGTCAGGCGAACGCCCAGTCTTTGCAGATGAGTTCGGCCTGCTCCAGAACGGTCTGGGTGGCGCGCTCC
>JAICSR010000108.1 GCA_025936795.1 Ktedonobacterales bacterium
CGTTGATCTGATCCACGCCAGCCTTCGAGACGAAGCCCGCCACGCGCACCGACTGCCCCGCGCACGCCGAACAGGTCTGCAGCTCAGGGATGGTCATGTAATATTCCGCAGAGGTTCCAGTGTTGGCGACGACCAGATAGACCACCGCCGCGACAATCGCCAGCCCCGCGATCACGAAGCCCCAGCGCGCCTTACGCCGCTTGGGACGCGGCGCCAGCGCCTCGACCACACCCTCACTCAGCATGGCCCTATCCTCCATCCAACCAGGATTATGTCGCTATCGTCACACATGTTAGCGCACGACGCCGAGCGCTACATCGAATAACCCATTCAGCACAGCGCCGAGCAGGAACACGACCACACCCAGCGCCAGAATCAGCCGTGGCGCCAGCCGCCACATGCGCCCACGCAGCCGCGCGGGCCGTCGCGCCTCCTGCGCCTGGAAGACCGCCAGCCCAAACATCGTCAGGGCCAGGGCGATCTTCACCGCCAGCGTCACCACGTAGGCCGCGCCGACCGTCGTCGTCGTCAGGCGGTCAAACATCAGGTAGACGCCGCTCAGCAGCAGCGTGACAATGCTGATATTGACCAGCCGCCGGAACTGCGCCGCGATGGCTGCGCCCACCTCCGGCGCCGCTTTGCCCAGCCGCAACGCTGGCGTGATGACCAGCAGATAGACCAGGCTCCCGCCGACCCAGACGCCGCCAGCGAGTGTATGCGCCGTCCGCATCAGATCGCTCAGCACAACCAGCAGCGTCATGGTCTACGCTCGCTTACCCCACGATGGCCGTCAGCGCCACCGAGGGCGCGAAGCCTATCGAGAACTGTTGCGCCCAGGACGAGATGACCGACACCTCGCCCGTCAGATAGAGCAGCGCCACCACGATCAACACGACGCCGCTGACCCTGGCGATGATGGTGTTGTAGCGCTTCGACCAGCCAAACGCGCGCAGACCAAACGAGGCGCCGATGCCGATCACCAGGAACGGAATCGCGAACCCCAGCGAGTAGAACGCCAGCAGCAGCCCGCCCATGCCCGCCGACCCCGTCGCGCCGACGAAGACCAGAATCGAGGCGAGCACCGGGCCGATGCAGGGCGTCCACCCGGCGGCGAAGACGACACCCAGCGCAAATGGCGCCGCCAGCCCCCAGCCACGCAACGACGCGCCTGAAAGCTGAAAGCGGTTCTCGCGCATCAGGTACTCGCTCACCTGGCGTGGCAGCAGCCCCAGCAGGAACGCGCCCATCGCCAGCATCACGATCCCCGCGATGGTCTCCATCACCGGGCGGAAGGCGACCAGCAGTGAGCCGAAGCCCGCCACCAGAAAACCCATCGCGATGAACGTCACCGCAAGGCCTGCGACGAACAACACGCTGGCGATGGCGGCTGACCCGAAGAGCTTGGCGCGCCACGCGGCGACGCCACCGCCGCCGCTCGTCTCGCTCAGGCTGATCGCGCCGTCATTCAGGGTGAGCGAGCTGATATAGCTGATGTAGCCAGGCGCGAGCGGCGCGACACACGGCGAGAAGAACGACGCCAGGCCACCCAGCAGCGCGATGAAGATGGCGCCAACACTCAAATGTGTAATCACGCTCGTCGCTCCCTGGCCACTGCGCTTGCTCTGCGTGCTACGCGATGGCTCACTGCATGATCGCCTGAATCGAGCGGTCGAGTGAGCCGCTGTCGAGCGCGCCGCCGTACTTGCTGACGACCACGCCCGCACGATTGATAAAGACTGTCTCCGGTGGCCCCGTCACCCCATAGGCAATCGCCGTAGACCCATTCGGGTCAGACCCAATCGGGTACGACACGTTATATTGCCGGGCGAAGTCGAGGCTGTTCTGCTGCGTGTCTTGCAGGGCAATGCCGACGAAGACGACCCCCTGCGGCGACCACTTCTGGTAACCCGCAGCCAGAATCGGCGCCTCCTCGGCGCACGGCACGCACCACGACGCGAAGAAGTTGACCACCACTGGCTTGCCCTTGAGCGACGCCAACTCGATGCGCTGCCCCGGCGTCCCATTGTAGACCGTCGTGGTGAAGTTCGGCGCGGGGTGGCCGTCCAGCCGCGACCACACCGATGTCTGGCTCACAGCGGCTCCCGCCGCGACCAGCTTCATCGCGAGTAGCGCGATCAATGCCAGCGAGATCACGCCAGCGATGGCCAGCATAATCAGTCCGCGTCGCTGGGCCTTAGGCATCGTCTGCATCTCCGCCAATCGTAGCCACACCCGGCTACTCTAGACCCGCCCCGCCTGCCCGCGCGCCAACCCCACGAATGGGACGAGCGCGCGGAGAAGCGGTGAGGGCATGCAAGGTATTGGATCGCTAGTGTTCCATCTTCCAGTCGGGCGCATCGGGATGCGTCAGGTCATAGTTCGGGCGCCGACTGCGCACCACAGGCACCGTCACGAAGTTTTCGGGCGGCGGCGGTGAGCTGGTGGCCCACTCCAGCGTGAAGGCGTGCCACGGATCGCCCGGCATGGTCCGCTGCTTCGTCATCGTCCAGAAGAAGTTGATGAGGAAGACCAGCACACCAAGCGCGATGGTGAAGGCGCCGATGGTCGAGAGCAGGTTCAACCCCTCCCAGCCAAAGCCTGTTGGATACGTATACTGGCGGCGTGGCATGCCCAGCAAGCCCAGAATGTGCATCGGGAAGAACGCCGCGTTCAGGCCGATCATGAAGAGCCAGAACTGCAGTTGCCCCAACCGCTCATTCAGCATGCGCCCGGACATCTTCGGGAACCAGAAGTAGATGCCCGCCATCAGGGCCATCACCGAGCCGCCGAAGAGCACATAGTGGATGTGCGACACGACGAAGTAGGTGTCAGTCACCTGATAGTCGAACGGCACCACCGCCAGCGCCACACCATTCAGGCCGCCGATCAGGAACATCGAGACGAAGCCCAGTCCGAAGAGCATGGACGCGGTAAATCGTACCTTGCCGCCGTAGACCGTCGCGACCCAGTTGAAGATCTTCACCGCCGTCGGAATCGCGATCAGCGTCGTGCTGGAGGCGAAGAACGCCTGCGCCAGCGGTGGCAACCCCACCGCGAACATATGGTGCGCCCAGACGGTGAAGCTGAGGAAGCCAATCGCGACACCCGACCATGCCACGAAGGTGTAGCCGAAGATCGGCTTGCCGGAGAAGACCGGCAATATCTCCGAGATCATGCCGAAGGCCGGCAAGATCAGGATGTACACCTCAGGATGGCCAAACGACCAGAACAGGTGTTGCCAGAGCAGTGGATCACCGCCAGCGCTCGCCTGGTAGAAGTGTGTTCCCAGATGGCGGTCGAAGAGCAGCAGGAAGGTGGCGACCGTCAGGCTCGGCAGCGCGAAGATTAGCAGGAACGATGTCACCATCGTCATCCAGGTGAAGAGCGGCATGCGGTTGATCGTCATGCCGGGGGCGCGCATGCGCAGGATCGTCACGACGAAGTTGATCGCGCCGGTCAGCGAGGCAATGCCCAGGATGTTGAGGCCGACGATCCAGAAGTCCGGATTCGCGCCTGGCGAGAAGCAGCCCTGCCCACCAGCGGCGGCGGCGGAGGCGGCAGCCTGAGCGGCTTGCTGCGCTGTTCCAATCGCCTGCGTCAGACAGGTCGGCGTCGCCTCAGTCAGCGGCGCGTAGCTGAACCAACCCGCGTTCGGCGCCGAGTTGAAGACGAAGCTGAGGCTCAGGATGATGCCGCCGACGAGGAAGAGCCAGTAGCCCAGCGCATTGAGGCGCGGGAACGCCATATCCCGCGCGCCGATCATCAGCGGAATCAGATAGTTGCCGAAGCCCGTCCAGATCGGCATCATGAACAGAAAGATCATGATGGTGGCGTGCATCGTAAACACCTGATCGTACGCCTCAGGCGACAGGAAGGTGTTGTTCGCGGTGGCGAGCTGCGTCCGAATCAGCAGCGCCAGTACGCCAGCGAAGAGAAAGAAGAAGAACGCCGTGTAGATGTACATGACGCCGATCTTTTTGTGATCGGTCGTCGTGACCCACGACCCGATGGCGGATTGCGTCCAGGATCGTCGCGCAGAGCGACTGCGTGTCGCGACACTCCCTACTGCCATGTGAGAGTCCTCTCAGTTCCAGTCCGTGTGATGCGAGACGCCCCAGCGCGAGTGCGCGCCGGGCGTCTCGCCGCCCTGTCGTGGCGACGCTACTTCAAGCTTTCCAGGTAGGCGACAAGCTCATTGATTTGGTCATCGGTGAGCTGCGGGAACGCAGGCATATCAGCCCCGTCCTTCACCGTCTGCGGATCACGAATCCACGCGGCCAGGTTCGTTGGTGTGTTATCCACCACGCCACCTGCGATCCACTGGCGACTGCCAAAGTGCGTCAGATTCGGGCCGATCAGCCTGGAGGCATCGGTGGTCGTGACGCCGTTGATCGCGTGGCAGCCGATGCAGGCGCTCGTCGTGAAGAACTTCGCGCCAGCCTGCGCCACCGAATCGGTCGGCTGGGCGGCCAACTGCTGCTGCTGCGAGACCCACGTCTGGTAGTCGGACGACGAGACGGCATGTACCAGGAAGTCCATGTGCGCGTGCTGCGTGCCGCAGAACTCAGCGCACTCACCGCGAAACCAGCCCTGCGAATCGGCCTGGAGCCACATCTGATTGTCGTGGCCAGGGATCACGTCGGTCTTGCCAGTCAGTTGCGGCACCCAGAAGCTGTGGATGACGTTATTCGAGACGAGGTTGATGTGAACGACAGTATTCGTCGGAACCCACATCTCATCCGCCGTCACGAAGTGCTGGTCAGGGTACTGGAACTCCCACCACCACTGGTGGCCCACCGCGTTCACGGTAATCGTATTGGGCGACTGTGGCTGCTGAATCTGGAACATCGTCGTGATGGTCGCGACCAGCACCACCGCCAGCACCACTGACGGCGCAATTGTCCAGGCGATCTCGATCCTGGTGTTGCCGTGCGTCTGCGTCGGCTCTGGCGAGTCCGGGCGTGCGCGATAGCGGATGATCGAGTAGATCAGCACGGAGACGACAATCACGAAGACCGCCGTTGCGATGATGAGGATGATCCAGAACAGATCAGACTCTTTCAGCGCAATCGGGCCTTTGGGGTCCAGCATGTTAGGCGTGTGGGTGATGTCGGTGATGGATGTGTCGCCACACCCTGCGAGCAGCAGAGCGAAGAGCAACGGCAGCGCCAACGCAGCCCGCCGTCGCCATGTCGGCTTCAATGGCATACGAAGAATCCTCGGCCTTCCCAGTGTTTCACAACCGGCGCCTCAAAGCGCGCCCGCCGCCAGCACTCTTGCAGAATCCTGGGCCAGACGCGCCGACAGCGCCCGCCAGCGGGCGCATCGGGGACACTTTATGACGCATTCACACATGCGTTGTCATCAGATGCAACGAGCGAGGGCCGATGATGGCCGCCGCAGCGTGACCATGCCCAGTCAGACCAGGCCACGCCAGGGCCACCGGCTCGTGCGCGCATCTAATGCAGCACATGATCGAGCGCCATCACGGCAAACAGCAACGCCAGGTAGTAGTTCGAGAACCAGAACATCGTCCGCGCGCTCTTGAGGGTGCGCAACTGCCCCAGCCGGATGGCGAAGTAGAGCAGCCCTGCGCCCAGCGCCAACGCGCAGACAAGGTAGAGATAGCCCATACCGCCTGTCACGAAGAGCAGCGCGGTCGAGGCGATCAGCACGACGGTGTAGATGGTGATCTGCTGGTAGGTGACACTCTCACCCCGGATCACTGGCAGCATCGGCACCTTCGCTCGCGCATAGTCTTTCTTCAGCACGATTGAGAGCGCCCAGAAGTGCGGCGGTGTCCAGAGGAAGATGACGGCGAACATCAGCAGCGGCGTCCAGAGTGACGGCCCCCAGCGCAACGGCGCAACCGCCGCCCAGCCAATCAGCGCGGGAACCGCGCCCGCCGCGCCACCGATCACGATGTTCTGGGTGGTCGTGCGCTTGAGCCACATCGTGTAGACGCAGACGTAGAAGAGAATCGCGCTCAGGGCCAGCGCGGCGCTCGCCAGGTTGACGAAGACGCTGAAGATCGCGACCGAGAGCGTGCCGATGAGGACACCGAAGATCAACGCATGGGTAGGCTCGACCTTCCCGGAGGGGAGGGTGCGCGACCTGGTGCGGCTCATCAGCTCGTCAATGTCGCGGTCCCAATAGCAGTTGATGGCGTTGGCGCTGCCCGCTGCGAGCGCGCCGCCCGCCAGCGTGGCCAGCGTCACACCCAGCGGTGGCAGGCCATTGAGCGCCACCACCATCGCCGCCAGCGTGACCCCCAGGAGCAGCACGGTGACGTGGGGCTTCATGAGGTTGATGTAGGACGAGACCGTGGAACCCACGCCGCGAGGCTTCTGCGCCTCGACCTGCGCCTCGACAGGGATCACTTTTTGCATAGAGTATGGCGCCCTTTGGCTTCTGTTTAGCAGGCGGAAACATGCCGCATACCGCGTATTCTATAGCCTGGGCCTGAACACTGCGCTTGCAGCCCTGGCTCTCTCCCTGACAATTGCCTGAACGTCTGGCGTCGGCCGCTGTGACCGACTGCCCGTTGTCACGCGGCTCGCAGCCCCACTATACTATCATATGGTGTTGTCGCTGAGACAGCGTATTCAGGCATCAGTCAGGTCGTTTGTCGTGTCAGACACCCTCAGCCCACGCGGCGAGCAGAGCGCCGCCCAAAAGACCACCACCCTCAGCCGAGGGGTAGGCCGCCGCGACGCAAGTGGCGCCCCCCGCGCCCAGCGCCGCGCTGCGGTCAACGCTCAGCCCGCTCAGGGGTCGGCGGCCCCGTCGCATGCCCCAGAGCTGGCGCGGCTGGGGCGCGCGCAGCTCGCCCAGCGGCTCGATGCCATCGAGCGCGTGGTAGCGATGTTCGCGGCGCAGGCTGAGGAGAGCGCCTGGCTGCGGCGGGTGGCCCGCGAGGTCCGCGCCGAGGTCGCCCGCGCCCGCAGCCTTGCTGAAGCGCTGGAGCGGCTGGTCGCGCTGGAGCGGACCACGTTGCGCCTGGGGCAGGTGGAGATATCGGACCTGCTGATCGCCACGCTCTCGCGCTGGAAGACCCGCGCCACGCAGCAGACCTTCGAGTTGGCGCTGCCCGGACACGAGCCAACCGTTCTCGGCGATGGCGCGCTGATCGAGCAGGCTCTCGAAGGCCTCATCGCCTGGGCGGTGGCGCATAGCGCGCCCGGCGACATCCGTGTCAGCCTGCGCCCGGCGCATCCGGCGCATCCATCCGGTAAGCTGGCAAGCGACAGTGTGAGCGACGAGGTGACGATTGCTGTGCGCTGCCCGCTGCGCCCGACCGATGGCGTGCAGGCCGCGCGCCTCTTCGAGCGATTCGCCGAGCCTCAGGATAACGGCGAGGGCGAGCTGGAACTGGCGCTGGCGCGCGCGGTCGCCGAACGCCACGGAGGCCGCGCCTGGGCGGAGGTCAACAGCGCAGCGCAGGCAGTGACACTTTCGCTGGCGCTGCCAACCGCCCCCAGCCCCGCGCTCCAGTCAACGCCAACCACACTGCCCGCCACAGCAGACGCTCCGGCGGACGCTGCAACGCTTGGCTCCGCACTGACGCTGGCCCGCGCGCGGCGAGTCGTGGTGGTGGCGCATGCCGATGCGCGCATGGCACGCTATCTGCGCGCCAACCTGGAGGCGGCGGAGTTCAGCGCGATCACCGCGACGGGCCTGAATGCTGCGCTCAAGCTGATCGAGCAAGAGGAACCAGAGCTTGTGCTGCTTGACCTGGCGCTGCCTGATGACGAACAGCGCGAGCCACTGGAGCGGGCGCTGGCGCGTACCACGGCGCCGATCATCGCGCTGGGACAGAGCGCCGACCCAGCGGCTTGTGTGCGCGCACTCGATGCTGGAGCGGCTGACTTCATCGCCCAGCCGCTCAGCGTGGAGGAGACGCTGGCGCGCATTCGCCAGGCGTTGCGTCCACCGCGCGGCCAGGCGCCAGAGCCACGTGCGCGCATCTTCACCTGCGGCGATCTGGTGATTGACGACGCGCAGCGGCTCGTCACGGTCGGCGGGACGCCCGCCCAACTGAGCAAGACAGAGTATCGGCTGCTGCGCACCCTGGCGCAAAATCTCGGCAAGACGCTCTCGCATGAGGCGCTGCTAGCACAGGTGTGGGGGCCAGCCTATAGCAAGGAGATCGAGTTTATCTGGGTCTACATCCGTCGGTTGCGGCGCAAGATCGAGCCAGACCCGGCCCACCCACGCTACATCCTGACGGCTCCGGGCATCGGCTATCGGCTTGCGCAACCGCCCGCGCACTCTGAGGCCGACCCTGATGTGCGCGGATGAGCGCATGTCGGGCGAAGACCTGAGACATGAATCAGGCGCTTTCCCGATTGTGGCGCTGTCGCACGCTCTGTTATACTCCTGGGCGGCATTCTCGCACCCTCGTGCGCGTTCTTCGCCCTGTTGAACGGCAGTGGGAGGGCGCGTTTCCAGACGTCATGACACGCCAGACGGCGCTTGACCTGTTGATTGAAATCGCATGTGAAGGGTCTTGGCGCACGTTGAAAGGATCACACAGACAATGAAGAAGGTGTTGTTCGCGCTCGTGCCGTTGGCGCTGACGCTGACGCTGGCGCTGGGCGCGTGTGGCAAGCCAGCCGCTGGCAACGGCCCTGGCGGCTCCAGCAGCACGGCCAGCGGTGGCGGCTGCACGACCTCGCAGACCATCACGCTCACGGTCGATAACTTCGCTAGCAACTGCTACACCGTCACGGCCAACCAGGCTGTGACGTTCGATGATCCATCATCTACGGGTGGCGTTCACATCATCTGCACCGGCCAGGATGCGAAGTGCGACGCACAGGCGGGCGCGCCAAGCGACCTCTCCGCGCCAGGCTTCCAGATTCAGCCAGGACAGACGCATCAGGTGACCTTCGCGACACCTGGCACGTACAAGATCGCCTGCACCGTGCACCCGGCGATGAACATGACACTCACCGTCAAGTAGCGTTCGCGCGCTGACTCAGCCAGACAACGAACAGGCTCCCATGCTGCGGCGTGGCGAGCCTGTTTGCATGTCTGCGCCATGTGTGCCTGCGCCAGTTTGACGACGCTCCAGGTCGCGCGGCATACTGAGAGGTGCGCGAGCAGCGCGCATCAGCTATCCCATACGGAGACAGAGAGCGCCATGACTCAGCCAGCGCCTGTAACCTCGCCCGAATCGCTTGACCAGCGCTACGATGTGATCGTCGTCGGCGCGGGCCACGCGGGCTGCGAGGCCGCGCTGGCGGCGGCGCGCATGGGGCAGCGCACACTGCTGCTGACGATGAACCTCGATAGCATCGCGCTGATGCCCTGCAACCCCTCGATTGGCGGCCCGGCCAAGGGCCATCTCGTGCGCGAGATTGACGCGCTGGGCGGCGAGATGGGACGCAACACCGACCGCACCTTCATCCAGATGCGTCTGCTCAACAGCGGCAAGGGGCCAGCCGTGCAGGCGCTGCGGGCCCAGTGCGACAAACAAGCCTATCGCCTCAGCATGAAGTATGCGCTGGAGAGCCAGCCCGGCCTGGAGCTGCGCCAGGGCGCCGTCACCGATCTGATTGCCACACGCGACGACGCTGGCCGCCCGCGTGTCACTGGCGTCATCACCTCCACCGCGCGCTACAACGCCGCCGCAGTCATCCTGACCACTGGCACCTTCATCAATGGTCGGCTCGTCGTCGGCGCGCGCACGCAGGCTGGTGGCCGCGCGGGCGAAGGGCCAGCGCTGGGCATCTCCGACGCGCTGATCCGGCTGGGGCTGCGTGTGCGGCGCTTCAAGACTGGCACACCGCCGCGCATAGACGCTCGCTCGATTGACTTCAGCCAGACCATCCCGCAGCCCGGCAGCCCGACGCCGCTCTACTTCTCGCACGCCTTCGCGCACGATGCCGCCGCGCGGGCCGAGATCGCGCTGCCGCCTGGGCGCCCCAGCCCGCTCTATCCGATTCCCCCAGACGCGCAGACGGCCTGGCGCGCGCAGTTGCCCTGCTACCTCGTCCACACGACACAGCGCACACACGAGGTCATCCGCGCAAATCTCGACCGCTCGCCACTCTACACCGGCGTCATCGAGGGGACAGGCCCGCGCTACTGCCCCTCGATTGAAGATAAGGTCGTGCGATTCGCCGAGAAGGAGCGCCACCAGGTCTTTCTGGAGCCAGAGGGCTGGCGCACGAGCGAGGTCTACGTGCAGGGGATGAACACCAGCCTGCCCGAAGATGTGCAGCTGGCGATGCTGCGCAGCATCCCCGGCCTGGAGCGCGCTGAGGTGATGCGCTGGGGCTATGCGGTCGAATACGACTACGTTCCCTCCGATCAGCTCAGCCTCAGCCTGGAGACGAAGACCGTCGCGGGCCTCTTCCTCGCGGGCCAGATCAACGGCACCTCCGGCTATGAGGAGGCGGCGGCGCAGGGCGTGATGGCTGGCGTCAACGCGGCGCTCAGCGCGCGGGGCGAGCAGCCGTTCATCCTGCGGCGTGATGAAGCCTATATCGGCGTGCTGATTGACGATCTGGTGACGCAGCCGCCGACGGAACCCTACCGGCTGCACACCTCGCGCGCCGAGCGTCGCCTGCTCTTGCGCCACGACAACGCCGATCTGCGCCTCACGCCGCACGCCTGGCGCCTGGGGCTGATCGACGCCGAGCGCGCTACGGCGGTTGAGCGGCGGCGCGAACTGATCGGCGCGACGCTGAGCCAGCTCGACGAGATCGCCATCACCCCCACACGCGCGACGGCGGAGCAGGCGGCGGCGCTCGGCCTCGATCCCATCACCCAGCCGATGACCGCCAGCCAACTGCTGCGCCGACCCGCGACACGCTACTGGCAGGTCGCCGCCATTGCGCCGCACCCCTCAACAAGCGCAGCAGGCGATGCGCCGCCATCCGCGCCGCTGCCCACGCTCGACGACGACACGGCGACGGAGGTTGAGCTACGCATCAAATATGCAGGCTATGTGCGCAAAGAGGAGGCCAGCGTCCACCGCGCGTCGCGCATGGAGGAGAGCCTGATTCCCGCCGAGATCGCCTATGCTGACCTGCGAGGGCTGCGCGCCGAGGCGCGGCAACAGCTCGCTCGTGTGCAGCCGCGCA
>JAICSR010000440.1 GCA_025936795.1 Ktedonobacterales bacterium
GGGCAGCCTGTCACTGCACTGGAGACGGCGACCTTCGAGCGCATGCTGGAGCTGAACCTGCGTCCCACGTTCCTGCTCTCGAAGTATGCCGCGCGCGAGATGGCGCGCCATGAGTGGGGCCGCATCGTCAATTTCTCGTCACGCGCCGCGCACAGTGGGCGGCGCAACGCGGCGGCGTATGCCATCGCCAAAGCAGGCGTCATTACGCTGACAGAGGCGCAGGCGGAGGAGACACGCGAGCAGCGCATCACCGTAAACGCTGTGCTGCCCAGCATCATTGATACGCCAGCGAATCGCCTGGGCATGCCTACCGCAAACTTTGATCGCTGGCCCAAGCCAGCCGAGATTGCGCGGGTCATCGCATTTCTCGTGAGCGACGACGCCGCGCTAATCAGTGGCGCCAGCATCCCTGTCTTTGGGCTAGCCTGAGCGCGTGTGTGAGCGCGAGTGCGCCTGCTGGGCTATCGAGCGTCGCTGAGCCTTGCGGGCCCGAGCATCGCATAACGTATACTGCCTCTACTGAAGAGCGGCTGAGGGCCTCTGCCTTGAGGCATGGGGATGAAAGCGGTGTCGCTGACCAGGCGCTCAGCAGTCGCGCGAACAGCTTGCGCATGGTATGTTGAAACCACTCCGGACGTTCAACGCATTGGTACGGCAAGCAGGCGAGGTGATGTGTGAGCGAGCGCAAGCAGCCCAGTGGGCAGCGATCCGATGATCACGATGATCTCTCGACCCCACAGCAGGCAAGCTCCGGTCGCTTTGATCCGACGGGGGTCGGCAATCTGGATGCCGTGCTTGGCGGTGGACTGGTGCGCGGTTCGCTGGCGCTGATCGTCGGCCCGCCAGGCAGCGGCAAGACGACGCTGGCCAACCAGCTCGCGTTCTCGGTGGGGCGTGCTGGTCGCCGCGTGGTCGTTGTCTCGGCGATGTCGGAGCCGACGAGCAAGCTGATCGCGCACCTGCGTACGTTTGACTTCTACGATGATGCGCTGGTTGGCGACCGCATCCAATACCTGAGCCTGGAGCAATACCTCGCCGCTGGCCTCGCATCGGTCGGCGAGGCGCTGATTGACATCGCACGCAAGGCGCGGGCTGATCTGGTCGTCCTCGATGGCTTCCGCGGCGTGCGTGGCGCCGACCTGGACCTTCAGGCGGCGCGCCAATTTCTCTACGACATCGGCTCAACGCTCAGCGTCTTTGGCATGACGACGGTCATCACCAGCGAGGCCGATCCACGCGATCCGGCGTTCTTTCCGGAGTCCACGACCGCCGACATCATCATCGGGCTGCACTACGATCTGGTGGGCGTGCAGCAGCGTCGCGCACTCGAAGTCATCAAGATGCGTGGGGCGCAGCCTCTGAGCGGGCTGCACAGCATCCATCTGAGCCGCGAGGGGCTGGTCATCTATCCGCGCCTGGCCTCGCGCGTCGCCACACACACCGAGGCATCTGAACCAGACGCCGCGCTGGTGGAGGAGGCGAGAAAGCAGGTCGAGGAGCCACTCGCGCGCGTATCGGTGGGCATCCCTGAGGTAGACAGGTTGCTGGGCGGCGGCCTGACGGCTGGCTCGACCACGCTCGTGGTGGGGAGCCTGGGGACGGGCAAGACCGTGCTGGCGCTGCACTTTGCGGTGGCAGGTCTGCGCGTGGGCGAGCCAACGGTCTTCCTGGGATTCCGCGAAACGCTTTCGCAGTTGCTGCAGAAGGCGGGCGCCTTCGACCTGGGCCGTGAGATGCTCGCCGGGATGCGACCCAGCGGAATCATGACCCTGCAACACTGGGCGCCAGTGGAACTCAACCCCGACATCGTCGCCGATCGGTTGGTGGCCACGCTCGATAACGTCGGCGCGCGGCGTCTGGTGATTGATAGCGTGATCGAACTGGAGCATGCCATTCGCGAGGGCGGCGACCCCAGGCGCGCGGATAGCTACATGGCCGCGCTCGTCGAGGCGCTGCGGCAGCGTAACGTCACCGCGATGTTCATACGGGAGCACGATACCACCATCGCCACGCGCATGTCGCTCACGCCTGGCGCGGTTGCCGTGCTGGCCGAAAATGTGCTGCTCCTTCAGCATATCGAGGAAGGCGCTGCGCTCCATCGCGTGCTTTCTGTGGTCAAAATGCGCTACTCCGCGCACGACGCGCAACTTCATGAGTTCACCATACAGGCGCCTGCTGGCATTCAGTTACTTGATGCGCATAGCTCGCTGGACGATGGATGAGTGTGCGGCGACTCATCATGCGCCTGATTTCTGGCGGGCGGTAGGGCGACGCGTTTCCCCCGGCCAGATGGGCGCCTAGCGCCTTGAGTCGTTCACCGCAGCGAGAGGATACCCGCACTGATGGATGCGCCAGATACTCCACATGCGAATACGGATGCTTCCACGTCACGGGCGTCGCCACTGGTCTTGATCGTAGACGACGAAGCGCCCATCGCCGAGGCGCTGGCGCTGATGGTTGAAGAGGCGGGCTACACAGCGCTCACCGCCTTCCGTGGCCGCGTTGGACTCGAACTGGCGCGCGAGCGTCAGCCTGCGCTGATTATCACCGACATGATGATGCCACAGTACGATGGCGCAAGCCTGATCGCGGCGGTGCGCGCCGAGAACGAGGCCGCGCATCGCCCGGCGCCACGCATCATCGCGATGACCGCCGGAGGATTGCGCCACGCTGAGGCGGCCGGGGCCGATGCGGTCTTGTCGAAGCCCTTCACGATTGACGAGGTGGAAGCGCTGCTGCGCCGGTTCCTGCCGCTGGATGGGCAGGAGCGCTGAGACGAGCGGCGCCGCGCTCGCGCCTTCGATACCATCGCCTACTCGCCGACCGTCACCTCATTGCGCACGGCGATGACGCCGGGCAGATGCCAGATATCCTGCTCAGCTGAGGCGCGGTGGCGCGGAGTGGGTAGCTCGCCGAGCAGCGTCACCTCGCCATCGCGCACCTGCACCCGCAGCCGCGCCAGATACGGCGCCAGCGCCGGATTCTCGCTGAGTATCTGCCAGACCGCTGCGGTCAGTTGACCATCGGTGCGCAGCGACGCGGCTGAAGCAACCTGCTCGACTGTGGCGTCGAGACGCAAGGTCAGCTCTGGCGCGACAAATGGCAGCACGCTCGACGACTGCGCGACGGAGATTGCCCAGGTGGGCGAGATCAGCGCTTCCTGGCCCTGAAGGTTGACCAGCTTGAACATCGGGTCGCTCGAA